>CAMEHU010000026.1 GCA_945917765.1 uncultured Lachnospiraceae bacterium
CGTACGGTGGTGTGAGAGGGAATAAATAAAATAATTATTTATTCTCTACTCGATTGGGGGGACATTCACCCCAAATTTTAATAGTGATAAATGTCTTTGGATGTTTTAAAAATGATTGTAGTGTAGAGCCGAGAGAAAAAATAATAAAAATTAAGGATTTTGAAAATGTAAGCTTCGGAGTAAACAGTTTCTAAGAGTTGCACCCTTTAGCCTCTCCGCATAGGGCACTTACGCACCCTCAAGAGATGCATTTCTAAGAAACTGTAATACTCCTTCGTTAACGTTTTCAAAATCCTTAATTTTTATTATTTTTTCTCCGAGTGGGGGAAAAATTGGAAAATTTGATTTTAATCATATTTTATAAATTTTCAATTTCACTTTTTGTTAAACCAGTTATTTCAATAATTGTTTTTATATCTATGTTTTTTGTTAACATTTTTTTAGCAATTAGAAATTTTTCTTGTTTTTGACCTTGTTCGATGCCTTCTTCTTTAGCTGTTGAAATGGCATCAACTTCATCACGAATTGCTTTTTCTCTTAAAAAAGCTAATCTTCTTTCAGCTTCATCACCTGTTAAATATTCCAATTCTTCTTCAGCTTTTTGAATATATTCATTTTCAATCATTTTTATTTCCTCCAAATTTTCATGACTAATAAATGTTAACCATTCCTCTAATTTAGTAGAAATTCGTTTGCATTTCTTTCTAAATTTAGGTAATTGTATATAATGTAACTCGAATTTATCTGTTAAAACAATATTTTCATAATCTCTTTTTAATCTCGCTATTTCATGAAAAGGACCTGAATTAAATATTTCAAAATTTAGTATCCATATTCCAATTGTTTTTGGTAATTTTGAATAATTTTCGCTTTGTTTTAGATTTTCATGAATTAATCTAGATTCGTAGAAAATGGATCTATCAATAGTATTTTTATGATTTTTGACTTGCATTTCTATATTGATGATAGTATTATCTTCCAATGTTGCCACAATATCTAAAATGCCTAATTTATCACTCATTAATTCCCTTTCTAAAGATACCTCTTGATTGATTGTTAATGATTTAATTTTTAGATGAGGAAGTATTGATTCAAGCAAATCTTTAAGAAGTGCATAATTTTTTTCGCGTCCGAAAATACGCTTAAACAGATAGTCATTGGTCGGTTTTAGTGTAATCATTTATTACCTCCATTTTAGCATAATTAACTTATGAGTTCAATTATTTTGATAAATTTACGCAAGGAATTTGCGATTTGAATTAATTAATTTGAAAATAAATTTGATGAATATAAAAATTAAAATCAAATTTCCATGTTGAGATTATAATATATATATATATATGATTTTATCAAGCATTTTCGTATGTTAAAATATGACAGTTTACGACACTAGATAGATGATTTTGGGGACACCTACCGAAAACATAATTATTGAAATAACCTGGAATTTTGTGATAAAGTTCTTGAATATCATTGGAATTTTGTGATATGCTTTTAGGGACACGTGTACCCAAAAACACCCAAAACATTTTAAATGAATAGGAGAACAACTAATAAATGGAAGAAAAGTTAATAGAGTTATATAAAGAATGTTTGGAAGAATTAAAATCCATAGGATTGGATTTAAACGAAAAAAACATAGGTCAAATAACAATTCATATTTCCAAAAGAAATAATAAAAGATATGGCTGTTGTAAGCAGGAAGAACCAGATAAGAAATATAAGGTTGTGGAGAAAATTGGTAGAAGAAGAATTGTTAGGTATGAGAAATTTAATAAGCACACAATTGAAGTTAGTAAGTGGGTTTTAGAATTAGATGATAAAATAATTAAGAATACAATTATGCATGAAATAATTCATTGTTTTCCGTTTTGTAATAATCATGGGAAACAGTTTAAAATATACGCAAGATATATAAATGAGAGATTGGGATATGATATTTCTAGGTTAGGAAATAAGAAAGAGGATTATGCTAAAAGTAATTTGTATTATGAGGAAAAAAGCTGGAAATATGTGATTAAGTGTAGTAATTGTGGAAAAGTGTTGTATAGAAATAGGTTAGCAAAGGATTTCCTTAAGAAGTATAGGTGTTTGTGCGGAGGAAAGCTGGAGTTTGGAAAATAAAAAATAGAAAAGAAATATAAATAAGATTCGTGAAAATTGCGTTTATGCTAAATCTGCGGAAGATGTTCCAACCATTCTCATCGAAGATGGTGCAGTCGTAGTTAATGATGAAAAGTCCATTACTCTGTACGCAATCGAAGACCCTGCAAAGCGTGATTTTCCGGTATACATCTGCTGGGAAGAAGTATCTGCTGAAAACGCTGAGAAAGTTCCTGGAAAGTTCGGAAGTTGGAGTAAAGATAACGGAGACGAAACACTTAAGGTTATCGACGGTAAGTGCTACAATCTGCCTAGTATGGTAAAGGCAGCTCTAATCACAGAGGTTGTTCCAGACTGGGTAATAGAAGCAGGTTTACCACTTCATCGTAACGCTAATACCGGGGAGCTTACCAGAACCGATTGGGGCAACGAAGTTAGAACTGGAACAATCGGTAAGGCACTCTGGTGTCAGTATGGAGAAGGGGATATAAACATCCTTGCCTTCGCAGAAAAGTCAGCTGAAGAATACACTGTTGCAATAGATGGTGAAGATATCGGAAAACTGACAGATCTGTTTTAAGATGCTCCAAAAATCCTATTTAAAAGGTTTCATTTGCCTATTGAATAGGTTAAGCACTCCCTATAGGAGTGCAGATTCAATTTAAAAACAATTTGGGGCACATTCCAAAATATCAATTTGGAATGTGGTCCAAAAACATCCTAGTCTAAAAATTATTTTCTAATATATTCTATATCACTACCAAAACTATCTTTAATAATTAGTTTATTTCCATCAATTCTATATTCATATGTTCCAGGAATAGTATTTCCATTATATAAAATTTTAACTTGTTTACCATCATCTTCATATGTAAATTTCATTTCACTACCATAAGCTGTGTAGCTACCAGTTTTATCTTCATTGAAAGTATAAACATATCCAGAATGCTCCCATGAACCAATAATTGTGTTTGATTGATTTTTAGAGTCTTCACTTTTTCCACAACCTGATAACATAAGTGTGTTAAGCATTAATATTAGAACTAAACCCGTTGAAATAAGTGTTTTTTTTCATTTTTTTTACTCTGTTTTTGTTATAAGACAAACAGTTTGATGAGTTGTATGTTAAGAAAGTATAAAAACAGGAGACGGAGAAAATTTAAAAAAATAAAATTTCTTCCGTCTTCATTTTAATATAGAATTTCAAATTTAAGTACAAGTAAGCTATATAAAATGATAAAGAAAAATCTTACTTAGGGGATAAAAGTAAGATTTTAACTAGAAATTTGATTTTAATATAATTTATAAACTTTCAATTTCGGTCTTGGTTAAACCTGTGATTGTTGCAATGGTTTCCATATCTATTTTATTTTCTAACATTTTCTTCGCAATTTGGATTTTTTCTGATTGTTGGCCTTCGACATGACCTTTAGCAAGACCTTCAGCGAGCCCACGCTCCCTAGCACCAGCTAAAGCAGCAGCTTCATCTCTAATAGCTTTTTCCCTCAATCTAGCTAATTCTTTTTCTTTTTCATCAGAATTTAAAATTTCTAACTCTTCTTCAGCTTTTTGAATATATTTATTATCCATCATACTAATTTCCTCCAAATTTTCATTTATGATAAATGTTAGCCATTGTTCTAATTTTGTTGAAATTCTCTTACATTTTTCTTTGAATTTTGGCAATTGAATATAATGAAGTTCTAATTTATCAGTTAAAATAATATCTTCATAATCTCTTTTTAGTTTAGCAATTTCATGAAAAGGACCTTCATCAAAAATATTGTAGTTAAGAATCCAAATTCCAATTGTTCGAGGTATTGTCGAGTAATTTTGTTTAGTCTTTAAGCTCTCATGAAACAGACCAGTTTCGTAAAACAAAGATCTATCAACAGTGTTTTCATAATTTTGTACCTGCATCTCAATATTAACAATAGTTCCATCTGTTAAAGTTGCAACGATATCAAGAATTCCAAGTTTGTCAGATAGTTGTTGTTTCTCTAAAGAAAATTGATGTAGAATTTCTAAACTATCAATTTTTAAATCTGTTAAAATCGATTCTAATAAATCTTTAAGTAAGTCAGAGTTCTTTTTATAACCAAAAATTCGTTTAAACATGTAGTCGTTAGTTGGCTTGTATTGCGTAATTATTTATCACCTCCATTCTAACATATTTAACTAATAAGTTCAATTATTTTTTTACTTATTTGGTAATTTTTTTGATTAAATTTGTGCATGAATTTTGCACTATGAAATAAATTTTTTTGAAAAAAATTTATTGATAAAACATTAAATCAAATTTCTAATGTTTAGTATAACTCTATACACAATATTTTTCAAGAATTTTCGTATGTCATGTTTCGACAAAATTCGGTAAGAACGAAAGATTTTTCTTAGAAACTTTTTAACAAACAGAACTGTCCAAAATATTGCCAAACAGAACCGTCCCTATTAAATCGAAAATTCTCTCGCCTACGGAAGCAAGCCTTTGAAGTTTTGTTAGAAAAATGTATCAAAAATATTACAAAAATGTAATAAGAATTTAAAAAAACAGGAATAATAAATATCCGTAAAACAATAGTAAAAATACATGTTTTAGGGATATATATTTTTTTATTTATATATGTTAAGATTTTCTTAAAGTTAATTATTAAACGAATAAAAAACTAGATTTAAGGGGAACAAGAAAATTAATGGAAATTCGGAAGGTGTCCCCAAAAGTTCAAAGGAGGAAAACCACATGAAAGAAAATGCGAAGAAAGTGTTTGTTGGAATTATAGTGTTAGCTGGAATAGCTGTTGTGTTTGCGTGTGCTGTTAAGTTAATTCAAGCTCAAAGGGATAAGGCTATGGTTCAAAGTAGCGAAATTAGTGGAGTAAACGCTCCAAAGGAAAATGCTATTACAATTGAGGCTAAGACTAATGTACCTACTACTGTTACTTTAGATGATGGGAGCAAGGTTCAAATTACTGAGGAGAATTGGAGAAATTATTGGGATGAAACAAGAGTTAATGCTGTTAAAGACACAAATGGTGTAATTGTCCCAGTGCCAAAGGGGTATTCTAGTTCTAAAATTTATAAGAAGGTTAATGATGAGAATGTGTATATTGAAAGAACCGTTGATACAGGTTTTGTAATCTATGAAGATACAGCAGACCAAAGTGGGGAACCTGATGGGGAGATTCAATATACTTATCCAGGAACAGAAGCACAGGGTGCTGTAATTATATGGGCTACTGATGCTAGCAGTACAGTTAATAGCCTAGTATTGAAAACAGCACAAACAACAAGAAACCAATATGTGTGGGTTCCTGTATATAATGTGGATGATATGTATGGAGTTGATAGTACAGGGAAAAAATGGGGGAAAACATATAACATGTACAATAATTCAGAACCTACATTATATGGAAGTGTTAATAATGGAATATATCAAAAAGATAATAATTATAGAGAACCAGATGTTGTAACAAGTTATGATAATGATAAGACATTACCTACATATATAACAGAAGAAGAAAGAAATGAAATAAACAAAGAATTAACAAGTAATTATGAAAAAACAATTGCAAGTATAAAAAAATATGGTGGATTTTATATAGGAAGATATGAAACAGGAAATTTAGGACAAGGTACAGCAAAAGTTGTTAAAAGCAATAGTGATATACACACTAAAAGATGGTACACAATGTATAGAAAATGCAAGGAATTAAAAGGAAATAATGAAAATGTAATAACTAGTATGATATATGGAAGTCAATGGGATAGGACATTAATGTGGATTATGGAGACTGGAAAAACATATAATGACATTGCAAAAGATTCAACGAGTTGGGGAAATTATAGTAATGCAAGTTTTTATTATTTTAATGGAACTAGTTATTCAATGAAAAGTACTAGTAGCTTAAGATTATCAACTGGGTGTGCTGAGTACACAAACGCAAATAATATATATGATTTAAGTGGAAATGTATGGGACTGGACCTTAGAGGCCGTCGGCACCTACGGCAGGGGGTATCGCGGGGGCCGTTACAACCTCGGCGGCTACAGCAATCCAGCGGGCTACCGCAACTACAACGTTCCGAACCACAGCCTCAACCTCATCGGGTGCAGGGCAGCACTTTACGTAGACCTGTAGGCTAAAGGCGATACACCATAACAGTATCGAACCAGAATAGGTAGAAAACTTTGAAATAAAGAAAAAATAAATAATACAAATAAATTAAAAAAATATAAATGAACTTAAATTATACAAAATCAACTTGCTAAATGAAGCACCTTCATTTAGCAAGCAGGGATAAATCGAAAGACCAACGGCACCAACAACAGGAGGTATCGCGGGGGCAATTACAACAACAACGGCAACAACAATCCAGCGGGCAACCGCAACAACAACAATCCGAACAACAGCAACAACAACATCGGGTGCAGGGCAGCACTCTAATATTATTCCAGATTGCATATTTCAAGGAATGTGTACAGCGAAATATTAGATATTAAAGAGGTTTATTCCTTCCTAATGTAGGTAAAAATGAATCATTAGAATATGTGTTAGTAAGAAAATGCTGAATTCATGTGTTTTAAGAGGGTTTCAAGATTCTTCAAAAATATGTATGCTTTTTAGAAATTTTAATAAAGCGAAAAATCCAAATGAAAATTTCATTTGGTAAAAAATTTAACGAAAGAGGAAAATATATGAAATATCTAGATTTAGTAGAAAAACTTCAAAAAGCTCCAGAAAATGACGGAAACATAGTTATGATAAAAAATGGAATTTTCTTTGTTGGTGTTGGAAAAGATGCGATAATACTTAATAATTTGCTTGGATTAAAATTAACTTGCATGAAAAATGAACTTTGCAAAGTAGGTTTTCAAACAAGAAGTATTGAAAAATATGTAAAAAAGTTGCAAGAAACTAATAAAAGCTTTGTTATTTATAATTATGATAGAACAAAAAATCAAGAAGATGAAATTATAAGAATTAAAGCTGAACCAGTATATGAACAAAATAAATGCTTTAATTGTGAAAGTTGCAATAATAAGCAAGAAACTACAGATGAAATAATAGAAAGAATAAAACAAAATGGCGGAATCAGATAAAAAAATAACAAATAGTTTAATTTTAATACCAAAAGCAGAGAGATATATTCAATATATGATTGAAGTTATTATAAAAATGCCAAGAACAGAAAAATTTAGCATTGGAACAGAATATAAGCAATCAATGTACAGAATGCTTGAAATTATTTTATATATTGAAAAAACAAATGATAATGAAAAGTTGCTACTTATAAATAAAGTTGATTCAGAACTAAATGTACAAAGAATTTTTTTAAGAATAATGGTTAAGAATTGCTGGATTGATAAGAAAAAATTTGATGTTGCAATGGAACAAATTTATGAGTTAGGCAAAATAATAGGAGGTTTAGTAAAATTCTATGCCAAAAACAATAAGAAATATGTTTGATAAGTGTTTAAGTTACGAAAACTTAATGAAAGCTCATATGGAATCTAGAAAATGTAAGTCATATAAAAAAGAAATAATAATGTTTAACTTAAAACAAGAGGAATATATAAGTTGGTTATATGAACAATTAAAGAATGGAACTTATAAGCATGGAGGGTATAGAATTTTTTACATTCATTATCCAAAAGAAAGAAAAGTTGAAGCTTCAAGATATATTGATAGAGTTGTGCATAGATGGATTGCAGATTGCTTTTTAAAACCTTATTTTGAAACACAGTTTATTGATACTTCATACGCATGCAGGGAGAATAAAGGAATGCACATTGCAGCAATAGATGTTAAGAATGCAATGAAACATTGTAAAAACGTTTGGAATGAATACTACATTATAAAAATGGATGTTAGAAAGTATTTTCAGAATATAGATAAAGATATTTTAATGAAGATTATAAGCAAAAAAGTTGCAGATAAGAAATTGTTAAAATTACTTGCGGAAATAGTATATTCAAATGATGGCAAAAAAGGAATTCCAATACGGAAATTACACTTCTCAAGTTTTTGCTAACATATATCTTAATGAAGTTGATCAATATATTAAGAATGAGTTGAAGTGCAAATATTATTTTAGATATATGGATGATAGTATAATTTTTGTAAAGGATAAAGAAAAAGCTAGGGAAATACTAGAAAGCGTTAAATCTTTTTTAGAAGAGAAGTTAGATTTGGAGTTAAATGAAAAAACACAAATTATAAAAAGTTGCCAGGGTGTAAATTTTTGTGGATATAAAATTAATGAAAATAGATTAAAACTTAGAACTAGAGGAAAGAAAGCTTTGAAGAAAAAAATAAAAAGTTTAGAAAAGAAAATTTACAAAGGTGAGATTAGTACTAAGGATGCATACATAAAAATTTGTGGACATTTAGGGTATATACAAATTGCAAATATTAAAAATTTATCAGAAAAGTTATTTTTTACGAATATGGAGGAATACAAATAGTGAACATTTGCTTTCTGTCGGGTTGGATTACAGATGTATATAAATTTAAGTTTATTTATAATAGCAAAATAAATCATAAATGCATTATAACAGCTAAGTTTGAATTAGAAGATGGGCAAGTTATTGAATTAATTACATTTGACGAGATGATTGATGAGGTTATTAGTAATAAATTTAAATTTGTACACATTTGTGCAAAATTTGTCGAAAAATGTCGAATACAAATAATTGATATTTTTGGGGACACCTACCAAAATTATCAAAGGAATTTGGGATAATAAAGAATCCTTAACGTAAATTTTAAGGGGGGTCCAAAAAAATCAAGGTGATTATATAGATAATAAAAATAATTATATAAATTGAAAGGAGAAATTTAGATGAAAGGAAATGGTAGAAAAATAGCTATTGTAAGTTTAGTGATTGGTGTTATAGTAGCAGCAACTATTGGACTAGCCAACTTTAGTAAATTAACTTCTAAAACATTAATTTCAAACGTAAATCCACAAGATGAGTTCCTGATGGAATACAATGAATTAACAAATTCAGATGCGAATTTCACAGAGACTCCAAATGTAACTTTTACGGCTTTCTTCCCAAGGGATGAAAAAGAAAATGATGGAATTGCTGAAAAATATAATGGAACTTGTAACCAAATGAACAGCAAAGCTACATTGTTTATGGATTTAAATGTTATGAATGAAGGTTACCTAAAAGATGGTGCTACAATAACAATTCAAGGTAGTAATTTTGATTTTAGCATGTTTATGATAAAAGATTCTATTTTGAAGGATAATTATATAGGTACCGACATTACAGAAATTAAATTTAATAAAGTGGAGCCAGGTAGCGAAAAAATGATTTTTGGAAGTATTATATCTAATATTGGAAATAATACTAACAATTATAGTAACACAAGTAAAATTATATTTGATGGTATATATGTTAATAGCAATGACGAGGAAATTCCTTTACATAAGGAAATTGAATTAACTGTTGATTGGTACGGAAAAGTTCAGACTTCATTAAATACAAGTGGAAAAGCAACATATTACTATGATAATATGACTTCTAGCCAAATTAAATTTAGCTTTACTGGAAATGAAACATTAAACCAAATTCTATTAAAAGATGCAATAGCTACTGCAACAATTCCTACTTTAAATGGATATGATGCAATTTCTGCTGAACCTTCTGTTTCTGGAATAAATTATGAATTTGAAAACGGTGTGCTAACAATGACAAAAAGCAGCACAGTGGATGATAACGGTATTATTACAAATAGTTTATCTAAATCAAACACGTTTACTATAAATGTTACATATCCACTAGAAGCATATGAAACAATTAATTCATACACAGAATTAAAAGTTCCTGTAACCTGTCAATATGTTGGTTATAATAATCCAGATGAGCAATTTACAGCAATGTCTACTTCTAATGTAGCTGAAGGAGTTGTAACAATAGTGTTTACAAAAACACCAGAAGCTACACCAGAACAAGTATATTCACACAGTTTTGATGTGCAGATTATGAATAAACAACATGTTTATAAACCAAGTTCAAGATATGTAATGTCTAAACAAGATTTATTAAATCTATATGATAATGCAGATTATGAAGGAAATTATGAATATACAGTAAGATGGTATGCTTATAGTGGAAATGCTGCTAAAATAAATTCTTTAAAAATGAATGAAACAGTTAATGAAGGAAATGCATATGGAGATAAATATGATGAAATAGTTCTTGATGAATATACAGCTAATAAAGGAATTTATTTTGCAAATGCTGACAATGCTTTAGGTGAAAATGGGGAAATTAGAGTTTATAATAATGACACAAATGAATTAATAGAAACATTTACTAAAGATAATTGGAACACATATAGTGCAAATAATGTTTATGAATATGATGAATCAATTAAGCATATAAGAGTTGAAACAAGCAGTCCAAATGAAAGCACATATTTATATGTTTATAATGTAAAAGAATTTGATGCTAAAAAAATAACAGAAAACATTAGCAAAGAACAAATGGAACAAGCATCTCAAATATATACATATTTAACAGGTACAGCTGATGTTGCAGAAGTTGGTATTAGAAATGTTAATGATGTTGATTCTGCTTATCTTGTTTCAGAAACTTCAGATGCAAAAATTAGTTTATCTATTCCAAGAGCTTCAACTCAAGAAACAAATAATGAAACAATTTATATTGATACTATTGCAAATCAAACAGGTGACGCTAAATGGAAAAATGGTGAATTTATTGTTGAAGTTCCACAAGAAATTATTAATATGGAAGTTAACAATATTACTGTTGATAAACAAGATGTTAATGTTTTAGCTTGGGATTTATGTAAAGAGAAAGATAAATATTTAATTAGAATTATTACTTCAAATGAAAATGAAACAACATACAGAATTTCAATTGATTGTATTATTACTCCAGATTCTAGAATTGGCTCTGGAAACAGAAACTTTAATTTATATGCTTATAATGAAAAATGTAATGATTATTATACAACAGCCGAAGATATTTATGATGTTGACAATGATTCTATTACAAATGAGCAAGTTGGAAAGGCAACATGCAGCATAGAACTTCTTTCACCAACTTCTTTGATGACATTGGAAACTGTAAGTGACTATAATGATGAAAACGAAATAACAATTGCTCCAAATGTTGCAGCTGTTGAGAAAGATGAAAGAGTTGCTAAAATTAATCTTTCACTTAGAAATAATTACCCATATACAATTGATGGAATTACAATTTTAGGAAAAATTCCTTTTGAAGGCAACACATATGTACTTCATAATAGCAAAAGCATGAATTCTGAATTTGATTCTACTTTTGCAACAGCAGAGCAATTAAATTCTAATGAAGTTGGAATTTTAAGTAGTATGACTAATGTTTCTAATAATATGGTAGTTTATTATTCAGAAAATGAAAATCCAACAAGAGATTTAACAGATAGCTCAAATGGTTGGGTAGCTAGCGCAAATGTTCAAGACATAAGTACAATGAAAACATATTTAGTTAAATTAAATAATTTTGAATTAAGACAAAATGAAGAAGCTATTTTATATTATTGGGTATATTTACCAGAAGGTTTGGATTATAACTCAGTTTCATACAGTAACCATGCTGTTTATTATGATTTCATAACAGATGGAGGAAGACTTCCACTTTCAACAGAACCAGCTAAAGTTGGTATAAAAATTGTGGATAAATATGACTTAGATTTAACAAAATTAAAGGTTAATTCAAGTTTAACAATTCCAAATGTTACATATAGCTTAACATATACAGATAAAGATACAGAAGGTAATAATAAAGAATATAGCCGTATTTTAACAACTAATTCTTCAGGAAAAATTATAGTAGAAGATTTGCTAGCAAATATTACATATACATTAAAAGAAGTAAAAGTTCCAGATACTTGTGAATTAAGCGATAACATAGTTACATTCATTATAGATCAAAATGGAGAACTACATCTAACAGGAACAGTTAAAAATAGTAGTTTTGAAAGTAATACAACTTTAAAATTACAATTAGAAGATGAAATAAAAGCAAATCTTCAAATTACAAAAACAAAAGCGGGAACATCAACCCCAATTAATAATGTAAGATTTTCATTAACAGATCCAGATGGAAATATAAAAAGTGTAACAACACAAAATGGTGTTTTAACACTTAATGGTCTATCTTTAAATAAACTATATACATTAAAAGAAGTTTCAGGTCCAAATAATATTGAACTTAAAACAGAAAGTACTAAATTTACTTTAATAAGAGCTGAAGGTGGAATTAAAGTAAATGTTTCTGAAAACGGTTTAGGAGCTAGCTTAACAAATGCAAATGCTTCGAACATTGTTGCAGAAGTTGATGGTCAAGATAATGAAATTTTAAATCCTACTATTGAAATGAGAATTCAAAATGAAGTTAAATATTCGTTAGAGTTAAACAAAAAAGATGATTCAGATGCAGTAGTTCAAGGTGCACAATTTGTTATTAAAGGAAGAGGATTTAAAACAGAAGGCTCTAAATATACAACAACAAGATATGGAACACTTTCAATTAGCGGACTATATGTAGGTTCAGAATATACTTTAGAAGAAATAAGTGCTCCTGGATATTATTTAGATTCAGAAGCTAACAATAATATTACATTTACAGTTTCTCGTAGTGGTAATTTAGTTGTTACAAGCTCAAATGGTTCTGGAATTACAGTTGTGGGAACTCCTACAATTACAGATGATAATGCAGAATCATTAAATCCTAAGTTAAATGTAACAGTAGAGAATGAAAAAATTCCTACATATAATTTAAAATTAATTAAAGAAAATGACCAAGGCGAAAGTTTAGTTGGTGCACAATTTAAATTAAAGAGTTTAGATACTGGTAAAGAAGAAGTTCTTACAATTGAGCAAGATTCAGACAATATGTTTGAAGGTTTATATGAATTTATAACTGATAAACCATTTGTTACTGGCGAATATGAATTGACTGAAATTTACGCGCCAGAAGGTTACAAATTAGATATGACACCAATAAAATTCAAAGCTACAAGAGATGAAAATACAGGAGTTGTTGATTTTATTATTATTAGTGGTGGAGATAATATAAAAATTGATGGTAATAATGATAAAGTAATAAGTGCAGATGAAAATGGTGTTACAATTACAGTTGTTAATAAGCCAATATTTAACTTGATTAAAAAAGGTGAAAACGATGTTTTACTTCCAAATGCTAAGTTTAATATTACTAATTTAGAAGGAGAACCTGTTACAGGTTCTGATGGAGAAATTGTTGGAACTTTAGAAAATGGAAAATATATTGTAACAACAGATTCAGAAGGAAAAATAACAGCTAACTTATCAGAAGGTTTATATAAAGCAGTTGAAATAGAGGCACCAGACGGATATGAACTTCCTGAAAATGAAGAAGATAGAACGTATTTATTTGGAATTGGTGCAAGTAGAGGGTTACAAACAAATGATAAAATAGATAAATTAGAATGGGCTCGCGCTATGGGGTCTGATTACATTTCAGAATTTAAAGATGTTATTGCAACACAAGATGGTGGTGTAATTGCAGTAGGTAGCACAGATACAAACACATATGTAGAAGGCGGAAATTCTGTAAATGGTTATGGAAATCAAGATGGAATTATTGTTAAATATGATGCAAATGGAAATATCGTGTGGCAAAAATTATTTGGTGGAAGGAACAATGATGAATTATTTGCAATAGCAGAAGATACTAGAAATGGTGGATATGCTGTTGTAGGATATAATTTCGCACATGATGCAAATTCTGATGCAACAGGTAATTGCTTAAAATATGATGGAACAACTATTTCAGGACTTGGAGATTTTGGAAATAATGATGGTGTTATTTTAAAAATTAATGAAGATGGTAGCTTAAATTGGTGCCAAAGCATTGGTGGTACAAGAGTTGACAGAATAAATGCAGTTGTAGTAAATGATGATGGTGATATTGCCGTAACAGGTAGCTTCTATGGAACAATCTATTTAGATTCTACAAAATCAGCTTCTCTAACAAGCAAAGGTGAGAAAGATGCATTTATTAGTGTGTATTCATCAATAGGTGTATTACAATGGTATAGAAATTTAGGAAGCGCAAATGGTGATGTATGGGGAAATGCGATTGCAACAACTTCTGATAAAGGATTTGTTGTTGGTGTTAACTTCTTAGGAACATTACAGATTGATAAAGATGGAAGTACACTTGAATCTGTTGCAAGTAAAGGAAATGCTGATGGTGCATTAGTTGCTTATAGTTCAACAGGTAGCTATAAATGGTATAAACAAATAGGAAGCTCTAATAATGATTCTATTTATGATGTTATAGACTATAACGTTGATGGAGTAAACACAATTGTTGCAACTGGTGGTTATGCAGGTGCAATAAGTGAATATTCATTAGCAGCACTTAATGGAAGTTATTATGATGGATTTATAATTAAATTTGATGAAAGTGGAACATATAAAACTTCTATGAATATCGGTGGAAATAGAGATGAAGTAATTGCAAGTATTGTTCCAACTAAAGATGGAGGATTATTATTTGGTGGATGGTTGTATTCTACTTCGAACTTTACATTTAAAGGACAAACTTTCCAAGCAGTAACTGCTAATAGTGCTGTTACAGGTGATGCTCCAAACGATGGATTTATTGTAGAATTAGATAATGAAGATAATTTAATTTGGAAGGATCAAATAAAAGGTTCATTATATGAATCAGTTAACGGAGTTGCTCAAACCTTAGATGGAAACTGCTTTGCAGTTGGTGATTTTGAAAGCCAAAGTTTAACAGTTATGAATAAAACTGGAGCAATGAAAAATGTTTTAAGTTATGATTCAGACGGTTTTGTTATAAAATACGGAAAAAGCGTTCTTGAAGCTGCAATTCAAGAAACAGCTGAAGTTGTTGTTAATAACGAATTGAAAAAATATACTATTACAACAGAAGTAGGACCAAATGAGAAAAATAATAATCAAAGAATTGGTGGAACAATAACAGGAAGATACACAAATGAATATATTCCAGGTGAATTCATTCAATTTGTAGAAAACGTAAAACATGGTAATAATAGTGAACAGCCAATTGTTATTAAGCCAATTACTGATTATGCAATAGTTGAAATAACGATAAATGGCGAAAAAATTGCATTCACACCAGATGAAAACGGAATAGTAACATTACCAGTATTTGAAAATGTTACAGAAAACAAACACATTGTGGTTAAATTTGCAACACAAAATCACACAATAAAAGTTAAAAAAGTAAATGAAGCTGGTGAAACATTAGAAAGTGCAACATTTGAAGTTAAATCAAATAATGATACACCAACATTAGGTACATTAATCGATAATGGTCGTGATTATATTGAAATTAGAGATGACAAGAAAATTGACTTATCAACAGAAACAGGAATTTTTGGGACACCTATCGGAATCACACAGAATTATAATGTTGAAGATAAAACTAAAGATGTAACAAGTTCAGTTTTAGGAGCAATAAGTGATAATGGTAATACATATACATTTGTAAGCAATGGTAATGGTGGTTATGTTTCAACACCAGATATGAAAGGCAAAGCAGATACAGCTAATTCATATTTTGAAATTGATTTAACTGGAAGTGAATATACTGGAAAGAATTATGTTGTTTCAGTTAATGCTAATATTTCTAGTAGACAAAATTATGATTTTGGTTATGCTACAATAACCACATCTAATACGTCTGCTCCAGTATATAGTAATTCTTCAGGAAGGTTTATCTACATTTCTGGTACAACAGCTCAACAGACAACACCAACTGATTATAGAACTAATACAGTTTTACAAGGTGGAAATAAATATTATTTATATTTAGGTTATAGAAAAGCTGCCACAACTTCATCTGAAAATGATGAATTTACTGTAAATAGTATAAAAGTATACGAAGCACAAGTTAAATCATATGAATTTATTGAAAATAATGGCGTATATACACCAAATAATATTGATAGTTCAATATATTATAGTGGAAATTCAATTGCAGTTACATCAGCTAAAACATCTATTCCAATTGATTTAACAGGAAAAGAAGGAAAATATTTCATTGCCGTTAATGCACAAGCTGCTAGTACAATAAGTTCAGAAAGCTTATATGTAGCTGTAAATAATACTCAAGGAAATACTTCAACCAATAGATTTGTTTCAATATATAATTCTATTGCTAACACATATACATCACCAAGCTCATATCTACTAGAAGGTGGAAAAACATATTATTTAAATATGGAATATATAAACTATAGTAGTGGAACAACAGATGATGTAAAAATTAATAGTATAGATTTATATAAAACTTCAACATATGATTTTGATATTATTGATGATGGAGAAGGTAATATAAGCTATATTTCAAATAATGTTGGAAAAAATGGCACATATGCATATAGTTATATTCCAGTTGATTTAACAAATAGTGCAGGTGATTATAAAATTACTGTTGAAGGTACAATAGCTGGAACAAGCTCTGATTATGCATTTGCTACTGTTCAAACTGATATAGCTAGACAAGATTATAATACATCAGCCAATAGATTTGTATATCAATCAGGTGCAAATAACGGTATTACAACTGTAACTGGAAATAAAACAGTTGTTGGTGGACAATTGTATTATATTCATTTAGGATATTACAATGGTACATCAAATACCACTTTAGCAGATAACTTTACAGTTACAAATGTTAAAATAGAGCCTGTTATCAAAACATATACAGGTACAACAGATTCAAATGGTATTGCAGTAATTGATGTTGAGGATCTAGGAAAATACCAAATTACAGAAACCAATGCACCAGAACACTATATTAAGTCTGATGAGGTTAAAAATATAGAATTAACTTCAAGTAGTAAAGAAAATTTATACACATTCACAGATAGAGCGATTCCAACATTAATTGTTCACCGTTACTACAAAGATAGCAACGGAAATTACACCACAATTAAAGTTGCTGAAGATGAGGCTACTGAAGGAATGTATGATGAGGAATATGCTACAAGCCCTTATGCTACTCTTGAAGGTGAGCAGATTAATTTAGATGGCTTAACACTTGAAAAATTAGAGGGCGAATATGTAACTCCAGTAAATGCTGTTGGAACATATAGCAATGCCGTAACAGAGGTTACTTACTATTTCGAAGCAAATCCAATTACATTAACAATTCGTCATTTAGAAGAAGGAACTGATAATGAACTTGCAGAACGAACAGTGGTTACTCAAAAAATAGATTATGAATTTGATGAAGAGTTTAATCATACAATTTCATCATCATTTGATTATGATTTAGATGGTAATAGTGATTATAATACTTTAAAAGATGAATATGTATATTCAACAACTACAACTCAAAGTGAAGATGAGAATGGCAATAAAGGTGATTTGAATTATGCAAATATTGGAGATATGTTTACATATTCAAGTGATTCTGAAATTACTTATTACTATAATAAGAAGGTTCATACTATTACATCTGAGGTTGAATCTCATAAGGAAAATAGAACTGATTCTGCAGTTAACACTAAGGTTGAGGTAGATGTTGATGGTGGTTCAATAACAGGTTCTTATAATGCTGAATATTTGGAGGCTAATGGAATTAAGTTTATTGAAACTGTTAAAGATAAGGAAAATGCTTTATCTGCGGTTGTCGCTACACCTGATGAAAATTATAGAGTTCAATATATTGAGTTAGTTTCAACTCCAGAAGAAGGTGAAGCTGTAAGTAAGGTTATTTATGGAACTAAAACTGTTGTAGATGGCGAAAATACTACAGTGATAAATGCTGAAACTGTTGAAGGTGTTAGTGTAACAGTTGATGCAAATGGAGTAGTTTCAGTGGCTGCTTTGGAAAATATTACTGAAGATAAACATTTTGTTGTAAGATTTACTCCTGATGAGGGAACTGTAACAGTTCACTATATTATTAAAGGTGAAACTCCTGCTGAAAATGTTGAGCATTCAAATGCAACAATTACAGATTTAGTTGGTGAACCGTATGCTACTGGACCAATTAGTATTGCAGATTATAGAATGATTGAGTCTTCTAATAATACTTCTGGTGATTATATTAATGGTAATATTGATGTTTACTATTATTATGAATTGGATTCTTATGAATATAGTGTTGAGTATTATTATGATAATGTGTTAGATCCTGCTATGACTGAGTCTGGAGATGAGTATAAGGCTAAGTATGAGGCTGTTATTAGCACATATCCAACTCAAGGTAAGGTTAAAGATGGTTATGTATTTGACCATGATAGTAAAGTACCACTTATTGTCTCTGATGATAGTAGCTTGAATGTTATGAAGGTTTACTATGTTAAACGTTCTGATTTAGAGTATACTGTTCATTATAAAGAACAAGATACTGAAGAGACTTTAACTGCTGATAAGACAGTTGGAAATCAAACATTTGCTGATACAGTAACAGAAAATGCAATTGATATTTCTGGTTATGTTAAGGTAGCTCCAACATCAGCTGATATTGAAATTACAACTGGTGTAAATGAGCATACATTCTATTATACAAAACGTACTGATTTGAGTTATACTGTAAATTATTTAGAGAAGGATACAGATGAAGTAATACATACACCTAAGGTAACTGGAAATCAAACATTTAAGTCAATAATAACTTCAGCTAATGAAGTAATTGATATAGATGGATATAATTACGATAGTGTTGATAAGAATTCATTGACAATTGAAGTTGATGAAACGAGCAATGTAATTAATATTTACTACACAAAACGTAATGATTTAGAATATACAGTTCATTATAAAGAACAAGGAACAAATGCGACATTAGCAACTGATAAAGAAGTTGATGGTCAAACATTCGGAGATATAGTAACAGAAAATGCAATTGATATTTCTGGATATGTAAAAGTAGCTCCAACATCAGCAGATATTGAGATAACAACAGGAACAAATGAGCATACATTCTATTATACAAAACGTAATGATTTGAGCTACACAGTTAATTACTTAGAGAAAGATACAGATGAAGTTTTACATACAGCTAAAACAACTGGAAATCAAACATTTAAATCAGTAATAACTTCAGCTAACGAAGTAATTGATATAGATGGATATAATTACGATAGTGTTGATAAGAATTCATTGACAATTGAAGTTGATGAAACAAGCAATGTAATTAATATTTACTATACAAAACGTAATGACTTAGAGTATACAGTTCATTATAAAGAGCAAGGAACTGATGAAACATTAGCAACTGATAAAGAGGTTAATGGTCAAACATTCGGAGATACAGTAACAGAAAATGCTATTGATATTAATGGTTATGTTAAAGTGGCTCCAACATCAGCCGACATAGAAATTACAACAGGAACAAATGAGCATACATTCTACTATACAAAACGTACTGATTTAGAGTATACAGTTCATTATAAAGAGCAAGGAACAGAAACTACATTGGCCGCTGATAAGACAGTTAGAAATCAAACATTTGGAGATACAGTAACAGAAAATGCAATTAATATTCCTGGATATGTAAAAGTTGAACCAACAAGTGCAGATATAGAAATCACAACAGATGCAAATGAGCATACATTCTATTATACAAAACGCAATGATTTAAGTTATACAGTTAATTACTTAGAGAAGGATACAAATACGGTAATACATGCACCAAAAAGAACAGGAAATCAAACATATAAATCTGTAATAACTTCAGTAAACGAAGTAATTGATATAGATGGATATAATTATGATAGTGTTGATAAAGAAACATCAACGATTGAAGTTGATGAAACAAGCAATGTAATTAATATTTACTATGTAAAACGTAGCGATTTAAGTTACATAGTTCATTATAGAGAGGAAGGAGTAGAAGGTGAGACTGGAAAACTTGCTGATGATAAGGAAGTTGATGGTCAAACATTTGGAGATACAGTAACAGAAAATGCAATTAATATTCCTGGATATGTAAAAGTTGAACCAACAAGTGCAGATATAGAAATCACAACAGGTGTAAATGAGCATACATTCTATTATAGAAAACAAACTGGTTTAGCCTATACAGTTAATTACTTAGAAAAAGGAACAAACACAGAATTATATGAATCAAAAACTGTTGATGGAAAAACATTCAGAGATCAAATCACATCAGCAGATGAAATAATTGATATTTCTGGATATGAATATGATAGTTTAGCACCAGCAATATTAACAATTAGTGCTGATTCTGAAGATAATGTAATTAACATTTACTACAAGAAAGCTAAGTTTGATTATACAGTTCACTATTTCTATGATGGTGAGGAAGATGCGTCTAAGACTGTTACAAAACAAGCTGAGTACTTATCTGAAATTTCAACATTCACAGATAAAGGTGAAGGATATGTATTTATTGAAGCTAAAGCTTATGATAGTGAAGGTAGATTACAAGATGCTCCATTATCAGAAAATCCATTAGTAATTGGCGCAGATTCAAGTAAAAATGTAATTAATGTATATTATAGAAGTGCTTATGAAATTACAACTAGCGTAAAATCACATACAGAAAAATATTCAGATGGAACAACTAGAACAGTTAAAGGTGGTACAATTTCTGGTGAAAATGCTCCAGAGGGATATTATGAAACTGTGTTAAAAGGTGATGATTCAACTAAGTCAATTGTAATTAAGCCAGATAGTGGATATGAAATTACAAAAGTTACAATTACTGAAAGCATAATTCCAGAAGGTTCAACTGTTGCACAAACAGTAACTAGGGAATTAGATATAGATTCATTTAAAGATGCAAATGGTAAGATTACTTTAAATTCTGAAAATGGATACTTTAACACAGTTACTTCAAACAAACATGTTGAAGCTGAATTCAAAAAGAAAACAAAAGTTACAGTTAAATATTTAGAAAAAGAAACATTGGAAGTTTTAGCTGATGAGGTTGAAATCCCTGGATTAGAAGGTGATGTATTTAATCCTGAAGTGGTTAATATAACAAATTATAGAACTGCTAAGGTTAAAGTTTCTGATACAGAAAAAGCTTCTATGACTTATGTAAATGTTATTGAAGAAGATGGTGAAGAAGTTGAGGTATATACTAAGTTTGATTCATCTGCTGAAAATACAATGTTTGCTGATGAAGTAACAGTAATTTGCTGGTATGAAAAGATTCCAGAAGGTACTATTTTGGTAAAACATATTGAAGTTGATGAAAATGACATTAAAGATGGATTAACGATTTCTTCAGGTGTTGTGCTTAAAGAGGAAAGCCATACTGGTCAAGTTGGAACATCAAAAGAAGTAACAAGAAAAGAATTTACAGATGAGCTAACTGGTAGAAAATATATTTCTGTAGATGGTCCAGAAGGTGGAGAACCAGTTGCTGTAACTGGAAGATTGGCTTTAGTTGCTGCAACAGGAAATACTAGAGGTGTAACTTCTCCAGTAAGTAAATTAGATGGTGTAATAATTATTGGTAAAGATAAAGATGATTATACTGTTGAATATGTTGAAGTTGACGAAGATAATGATGGTAGAATTGATTCTATTGAGGTTAGATTCTATTATGAAAAACAATATAATGTTACAACTGAAGTTAAAGAGCATACTGAATTGGTAAATGATGTTGCTACTGATGTTAAAGGTGGAACAATTTCAGGAGATGCACAAGAATCTTATGAAATGATTAACAATAAGGGAGCAAATGTTAAATCAATAATTGCTGAACCAGATGAAAACTACAGAGTTAAAATTATTACTGTAAATGGAAGGGAGATTAATATATCTGAATTCGAAGACGCAAGCCATAAGGTTACAATACCTGCTGGATATTTCGAACAAGTATCAGAAGATAAACATGTTGCAGTAGAATTTGAAAAAATTCCTGCTAAGGTTATTGTTAAATATCTTGATATTGATACTAATGAGGAAATTAAATTGTCTGATATTGAACTTGGTGGTGTTGGAGATGATTATAGTTTCGAAAGAGCTGACATTTATGGTTATGAAAAAGCAGGAGAAGACCCATCAAATGCAGAGGGTGTAATGACAGAAGATGATATTACAGTAGTGTTCTATTATAAGAAATATACTACTAAATTAGTAATCAAGTATGTTGATATTGATACTAATAAGGAAATTAAGGATTCTGATAGTTTGGAAGGATACTTTGGTGATGATTATGAAACAGTTAGAGCTGAAATTAAAGGCTATGAAGCTACAGGTGATGAACCTGCAAATGCAAGTGGAGTGCTAGATAAAGCTGAGGTTATTGTTACATATTATTACAAGAAGGTTGAAGAGAAAACGGTTGAACCAGGGGATGAACCAGGGGATGAGCCAGAGGTTGAGCCAGTGGATAAACCGGAGGATAAACCAGAACAAAAACCTAGAAAAGACCAAAAAGATGAAGAGAAAACTATTGAAAATATTGATAAAAAACAAATTACAAATGAAACCAAACAAGAGCAATCAAAAGTTAAGAGCCCACAAACAGGGGATAATATAGTAAAAGTAATGATATTGCTAGTGTTGTCATCATTTGGATTAGTAACTATACATGTAAAATTCGGAAGAGTTGAAGGTAAACATTGGAAATAAAATAGTTTGAAAAACATTTGTGGACATCCACAAATGTTTTTCAAAATCTTATTTAAAAGGTTTCATTAACTTGTTAAGTAGGTTAAGCACTCCCTATGGGAGTGCTTATTTATATGAAGCTCATATTATTTTCTAGTATATTCTAAATCATTGCCAAAGCTATCTTTAATAATTAGTTTATTTCCATCAATTCTATACTCATAAGTTCCCGGAATAGTATTTCCATTATATAAAATTTTAACTTTTTTACCGTCATCTTCATATGTAAATTTCATCTCACTACCATAAGCTGTGTAGCTACCAGTTTTGTCTTCATTAAATTTATAAATATATCCAGAATGTTCCCAAGAACCAATGATTGTGTTTGATTGCTTTTTAGAATCTTCATTTTTCCAGCAACCTGATAATAGAAGTACACTAAACATTAATATTAGTGCTAATCCTACTGAAAGAAGTGTTTTCTTCATGTTCTTCACCTCCTTTACCTTGTATATAATATGTTAATAAAATGATATCATAACCAAAAATTTTAGGCAATAATAATGTTGAAAAATATAAAAACGTGAAAGAGAAAAAAATAAATTATATAAGAGTAAAAAACAAATAAAAAAAACAAATAAAAATTTGAAGAAAAAAGTCAAATAAAAAGCTCTAGGGAAATAAAGGATTCAGAAAATCTTATAAAAAATATGTAAGTTTTATTACAAAAATGTCATACAATTTTAACAAACTTTTTTCAAAGATTTAAGTTTGAATTTCCCTAAAGTTTAATTAAAATTAAATCGAAAAACCTGAAAAAATACTTTATTGACAGGTTTTTTCTTTGTTGTGCGACGGGCATGTCGTTCAGTTAATCGGTGAAAGTCCGTAGTGGAGGTTTA
>CAMEHU010000027.1 GCA_945917765.1 uncultured Lachnospiraceae bacterium
GTTTTTCTTCCTTTTCTTACTAATTGATTAATTGTTGGCACTTAAATTTCACCTCCTGAATAATAAAATAAAACCGTTAGCTAATTGCCAGTTTTGGCAATTTTATCTAACGTTTCATATTTTATCATTTTTAACTGCAAAAGTCAATGGTTTTTAGGCTATTTTTCTATTTTTAAGCCATATTTTTTATTTTTCAACTTGCTTCTGATTTTCTTCTTGTTGACGTTGGTCATATGCTTTTTTTAGTTCACTTAATTTAACCCAACCTCTATCCTGTTCCTTTTGACCTTTTTTCTCTATCAATTCTTTAGCATCTGCTTCCTTTTGAGCTCCTGGAACATAGGCAATATGTACATATACATCTGAATCCTTCATGTTTTTTTCTATTTTACCTTCTAATCCATATTGATTAGAGATATTATCTTTTCCAACTTCAGCAAAACGGTTAATTATATATACACCCTCTCTTGGGCTATTTGAATCACCTATAGTTCCTTTTTTCCCTCCAGAAACTCCTTCTGAAAATTCCATTCCCTGTGGTAATTTAATTGCTTGACCCAATTCAAATTGTTTCATTGCTTGTGCCTCTATATCCTTTTCATTTTGTTTTTTACTTTGTTGCAAATCTTCTTCTGATAATTTATATTTATCCATAGGATTTTCATCCTTTTCGTTATTATGTTGATTATCCTGTATAGTATAGTCCTGTACATTGTACTTATTATTGTTATTTTGATTTTCTTCATCTATGTCATAAACTCTATTTGACATTGGCAATAACTTTGTGTTTTTCTCTTTAAACATTCTGTTCCACCAAGTTCCTATACCAACAGATATTGCAGTTAAGCCTGCAACAATACCAGCTCCAATTTTTTTAATAATGTTTTTTCTTTCTTGTTCAGCTCTTTCTCTTGCCAATCTTTCTTGCTCTGCTTTTTCTCTTGCAATTCTTTCTTGCTCTGCTTTTTCTCTTGCGATTCTTTCTTGTTCGGCTTTTTCTCTTGCTATTCTTTCTTGCTCTGCTTTTTGTATTGACTCATAAAGTGCTTCCCTTGCCAATCTTTCTTGTTCTGCTCTTTCTCTTGCCAATCTTTCCTGTTCTGCTCTTTCTCTTGCCAATCTTTCCTGCTCTGCTCTTTCCCTTGCCAATCTTTCTTGTTCTGCTCTTTCTCTTGCCAATCTTTCCTGCTCTGCTCTTTCCCTTGCCAATCTTTCTTGCTCTGCTTTTTCTCTTGCAATTCTTTCTGCTTCTCTTTTTCTACTTTCCTCTAAAGCTTTAATATCTCCATCTCTACTATTTAATACTTTATTATATTCGCTATTTTGTTTTTCTAATTCCTTTAACTCGTTTTGATACCTTTCCTTCATCATTGGAGTTACATCACTTCTACTAATTTTTTCTTTTGTCTCTGCAATTTTACTTTTTAATTCTTGACTTTCGTTTAATAAATCCTCAATTGGTTGCTTTTTCAATCTTTGCTTTTTTATAGCTCCTAATTTTATTTTTGTTTCAGCTAATTTCTGTGAAATTTGGTTTATTTCATCTTGTTTCAATGATGCACTTCTACCCAATTGATTTTCTAAACGAGAAACCATAGCATTTAAATCTCTTTCTTCTTCTACAATACGGTCTAAAGACATTCCTTTTACATTTTTTGTTCTAAAATAATCTGCTTCGATTTTATCTCTTTCTTTATTTGATAGTTTGATTTCATTAGATTCATTTTCTATAGTTAATCTTCTTTTGTCTATTTCAGATTTTAGATTTGCTCTTCTATCCTTCATTGCATTATATCTTGCTATATTTTCTTTGGTAATAGAACGTCCATGGCTTGCTTCTACCATTCTATTAATATCTTGATCTAATCTTTGAAATTGTGATACAAGTTCACTATCTTCGTATTCTGAGATATCTCTATTAGCTCTTCTTTGCCTATTTTCCTCTTGTCTTCTTCTTCCAGCCTCTGACCTAATTCTATTTCTTTCTTCAATTCTTTCCCTTTCAGCTCTAGCAACACGTTCTGCTTCTTCTTTTGCAAGTCTTTCATCTCTATCTTTCTGTAAATCAGTCCATTTAGTAGATACAGCATCTAATAATCTTTGCTTATCTTCATTACTATAATCTGGATCATCATTAATATTTTGCTAAAGATCTGGCATTTCCTCTAATTGAGAATCTCCGTATCTTCTTATATTATTAATAAACTTATTAATATCTTCAATATGTTCATACTCCATATTTTTATCCCCCGTTTCTTACTATACTTCATTTGTTTAATTATATCATTTTTTATTGTCAATTTGTAATTTGAAAAAATAATGTAATCAAAATTAAATATTTGTAATGTTATTGTAATATATTTGAAACATTAAATTTCTCCAAACTTCTTTCTGACAATTTCATATATCTATCTTTTTTGTCTTTTATTTTCTCACTTAACTCAGGCAAAATTCCAAAATTAGCATTCATTGGTTGGAATTTTTTATTTTCAGTTGAGATATATTTAGCTAATGCTCCAATCATTGTATGTATATCAAAAATTTTCAACTTTTTTGATTTAAAATTGTTGATATTAGTTTGATTACTATCCGTTATGTTTTTTAATTCTTCAAATCTCAAACATGCATTAATTCCTGCAACTAGTCCGGATGAAATAGATTCAACATATCCTTCAACACCTGTAATTTGTCCGGCAAAGAAGATATTATTGTTTTTCTTGAAATTATATGTTGCATCTAATAATTCAGGTGAATTAATGTATGTATTTCTGTGCATCACACCATATTTGGCAAAATCTGCATTTTCTAAACCAGGAATCATGCTAAACACTCTTTTTTGTTCACCAAATTTTAAATTTGTTTGAAAACCTACAATATTATAGATTGTTCCTTCTTCATTATCTTGCCTTAATTGAACAACCGCATATGGTCTAAATCCTGTGCGAGGATCAGTAAATCCTACTGGTTTTAACGGACCAAATCTTAAAGTATCTAAACCTCTTTTTGCCATTACTTCTATAGGCATACAACCTTCAAAAATTTCTCTTTTTTCAAATTTATGTAATTCAACAACTTCTGCATTTACAAGTTCATTTACAAATTTTTCATATTCTTCTTTATTCATTGGTAAATTAATATAATCAGCTTCATTTATGCCTTCAATTCTTTTTTTCCATTCATCAATATCCTCATTTTTTGCTCGTTCCTGGTCATATCTGTCTCCCCAAAAAGCAATATTCATATCGATAGAATCTTTTTCTACAATAGGTGCAGCTGCATCGTAAAAATGTAGCCCCTCATCACCCGTTAATTCTATAATTTCTTTTGCTAAATCATCTGATGTTAATGGGCCTGTTGCCACAATAACAATACCATTTTGGGACATTTCTTTGATATGTAATCCTTCTGTTCCAACTTCTGTATTTATAATTTCAATATTCGGATTATTTTTTAATTCTTCTGTCACAAGCTGAGAAAATTTTTCTCTATCAACTGCTAAGGCTTGCCCCGCCGGAACTGATGTTTTATCAGCAATATTAATTAATAAACTATCTAATAATCTTAATTCTTGTTTTAATAATCCACATGCATTTGTTATTAAATTAGATTTAAAAGAATTACTACATACAATTTCTGCTAAATTATTATTACTATGAGCTGGCGAAAACTTTTTAGGTTTCATCTCATATAACTTCACTTTTATTCCCTTTTGTGCAATTTGGTAAGCAGCTTCCGAACCCGCTAAACCTCCTCCAATTACTGTAATATAATCATTCATAAAAACCTTTCCTTTCAATCTTTGCACAAAGGCATATATAGTTGTGAAAAAATTTTTTTCAAACTATTATCCTTATTTTTCTATATCGATTTCTGCTTCATTATTTTTTTGTTGCATTTTATATATGTCTTCTATTGTTTTTGCAGAAACCCATCCTCTTGGTTGAATTCTATTATTATCAATTTTTCCTGTTTCTGCCTCTTTCTTTTGTGAATTAATAATATCTTTAGCTTCTTTTATGTTTTTTGCACCTTTAACATATGAAATATGTACAAAACTATCGCAATCAGTTTTACTTTTTTGTATCTTTCCTGTAAGCCCCGAAAAATTTGAAATTCCATTTTCTGAAACTTCAGCATAATGGTCTACAACATAAACTCCATCAGCAGGACTACCACTATCGCCTATTTCTCCTGTTTTTCCTCCAGAAACTCCTTCCATAAATTTTAACCCAACTGGTAATTGTAAAACATTTCCTAATTCTAAATTGTTATCTTGTTTTTCAATTTTGGTATTATCTCTATTATTGTCTTTTTTTATACTTGCACTATCTTTATTATTATGTTCTTCAATTATTCTTTCAGTTTGCTTAAGAATTCTTTCTTTTTCCTCTTTTGTCAATTTATATGATTCTGTTTGTTTAGTCACTGTTTCTGTTTTTTCCTGATTATAATCTTTTGTTGTTATTACTTGATTTTTGTCAGTTTGAGTTGAATTAGTAGCCGTTCTTTCAAAAGTATCTGAAACAGAGTTTTTTTCATTCAATTTCTTTTGATTCTCAATTGTACTACTAGCTAATTTAGGAACTGCATTAAACAATAACCCAACTGCAGCAAATGCTGTAGCGATTCTTCTTCCAATTTTTACTACAATCTTAGGATCTTTTTCTATGTGGTTTGCAATATATTTGTTTTGATTAATCATTTTTGAAAGCCTAAGCTTTTCAATAAATGATAAACCTCTATTATTCCAAATACTTTTTAGATTATAATTCATTTTAAATGGTAATATTTCTTTATTAGCATTTTTTCCCTTATTTAATTCTCTTAGATATGTGCAAACAGCATATTCACCTTTTTCATTATATAAAACCTCAATTATATTTGGGTCAATTTTCTTCTCAACATACAAATCTATTTTTTTCTCTTTTAAAGCTTTAACAATATCTTCAAACCATAACCATTTTCCATTTTTTCTTAATTCATGTACATTATACTTCTTGTTAGTTCCATCCTCATTTTTCTCATCTTCATATTCAAAAAACAATCCTCTTTTTGTTGAATCGAAGAATTCTAAATAAATAACAAGCTTTTTATTGTTCTTTATTATTTCACTCTCATTAGGTTCATTCATTAGTTTAATATATTCTCTGAATTTTTTGTAATATATATTAGATTCATTGTTTCTTAAATTGCCACTAATTTTGTCGATATTTCTGCTTATATTTACACCATTATTTTTATTTGTGTTATTTTCCATATTCATCTCCATTTTGTTTACATAAACATTTAAATAAAAACAAGAGGACGCTTCGATAAAATAATTCGACATCCTCTTAGTTATATTTTTAAATAAATTTACATTTAACTACCTACTACTGTTTAAACACTACTATTTTTACTATTAAACAGCATTTATGTGTATTAGCAAATTATAATTATTAGTAATTAGTCTTTTTTTCCTAATAATTTATTAGCTATATTTCCAAAAACTTCCTTAGGTGAATCTTCTCCTTGCTCTTTTATAGCTTCATTGATTTTTCCACCAACTTCATTTGCTATATCGCCGATTTTTTTACCTGTTGCTTGTTCAACTTTTTCTACAGCCTCTTTAACTTGTGGAATTTTTTCAACTATTCCATCAATTACCTTGTTATCTCCCATGTAAATTCCTCCTTTAAATTTTCATTATTCATTTCTTAATTTTACATATATTATAACATAAAATAAAAACATTTCAAGCCCATAATTTAAACATATAATAATATAAAACTATTTAAAAAGATTCATAATTTCATCTTTAGATAATTTGCTTATAAACGTTTCTTTTGTTGAAAGCATATTATCAATCAATTTTGCTTTTCTTTGTTGTAGCTCATAAATCTTTTCTTCAATAGAGTTCTTAGTTATCAATTTGTATACTTGAACATTTTTCTTTTGTCCAATTCTATAAGTTCTGTCAGTAGCTTGATTTTCAGCTGATAAATTCCACCATGGATCATAATGAATAACCATATCTGCGCCAATAAGGTTAAGTCCAGTTCCACCTGCTTTTAGTGATATTAAAAAAACTTTTATATCAGGATTTTCATTAAATTCATCTACTAATCTTATTCTATCTCCAACTTTCGTTTGTCCAGTTAATTTATAATAAGAAATACCTTCTTTTCTAAATTCTTCTTCAATAATATCAAACATAGATGTATATCCCGAAAATAATAATATTTTATGTCCACTCTCAATCGCATCTTTAACTATTTGTATACACTGATTCAACTTACTACTTTCACCTTTATAATTTTCTATGAATAGACTTGGATGACAACATATCTGTCTTAATCTCATTAATAATGACAATATTTTTATTTGACTTTTTTCAAAGCCATTAATAGAAATTTCTGTTTCAATTTCTTCTTTTACCTGAGACATATAAGACATATAAATTCTCTGTTGTTCTTCCTCCATTTCATTATTTAAAATTGTTATTGTTTTATCAGGTAATTCTGTTAAGACCTCTTCTTTAACTCTTCTTAAAATAAAAGGTTCAATAAGCATTTTCAATCTTCTCATAGCAGAACCATCTTCATCTTTTACGATTGGAGTTTCATATAACTCTTTAAATTTTCTATAGCTGAATAAATATCCTGGCATAACAAAATCAAATATTGACCATAATTCTGATAAAGAATTTTCTATTGGAGTACCTGTTAAAGCATATCTTGTTTCAGCTTTAACTTCTTTTATTGCTTTAAAATTCTGAGTATTATTATTTTTTATGTATTGTGCTTCGTCCGCAATTATAAATTTAAATTCATATTGTTTTTCCTTATAATTATCTATATCTCTTTTCAATATATCATATGAAGTAATTACAACATCATAATCATCAATTATATCAATCTTACTCTTTCTTTCTTGCACATTTCCATTAATCAACATTACTTTTAATGATGGTGCAAATTTTCTTATTTCATTAAACCAGTTTAATGTTAGCGAACTTGGGCATATAACTAGACTTGTTTTAGGTTTATTTCTTTCTTTATTATCAGAATTATTGTCTTCCCTACAATTTTCTGTATTTAAATCATTATTAAATTCTTCAACATAAGATAAAATCACACTTACCAATTGTATTGTTTTTCCAAGACCCATATCATCAGCTAAAATACCTCCAAACTTATATAAATCTAAGGTTTTTAACCATTTAAATCCTGTTTCTTGATAATTTCTCAAACTAGCATTTAATCCATTTGGAAGTTTCATATTTTCATCAATATTCCTATTATCAATTTTATCTATAATATTTTTATACTCATCATCTTTTGTTACATTTTTTATATTTGAATTTTTAAGCAATCTATCTAAATATAAGCTTCTAAAGATTGGTAATTTGATTTCACCTTGTTCTATTTCTTTAAAATCTATATCTAAATCAGTTTGTAAATTTTCAAACAAATTCATTGTTTCATTTTCTTCAAGGTTAATAAATTCACCATTTTTTAATCTGTGAAATTTTTTCTTAAGCTTATATTTATCCATGATATCTTTTAGTTCAGAAAGCTCAAAGCCTAATCCATCAAAATTAATATCTAATAAATTGTTTTCGATTTTTACACCAATATTGGAAATCTTAGGCTCTTTAATTTGTTTTTGTTTAAAGCTCTCAGTTGCAAGAACTTCAAATTTTTTCATGTATTCCTCAATATCATTTAAAAGGAAATTATATATAGCTTCATTATTTGCTAATATTAATCTTGAATTTTCTTTATCATACATAAAGCCTGTTTTTATAAATATATCTAATGCTTCTGATTCCTTTAAAACATCTCTTGCAATAGCGATATTTTCTTGTTTAAATGGATTAAATTCAAAAGTATCATAACAAAATTTAATATCAGCAATTACATTATTGTTTTTATCATAATCCAAATATACCTTCACATATAGCTCTTTTGGAATAACTTTTTCAACCTCTTCTTGATTTAAGCTATCATATTTCAAACATTTTCTTATTTTAGGATATATTACAGAAAATAATGTAGATAATTCTTCTTTTTTTAATTTTATTTCAGTTGTGAAATTTTTTCTAAACATTTCCAAAATCTTTAAAACTGTATTGTAATAGTTTTTTGAACATTTATACATATTATTTTTGTATTCAAAGTACACATATTTTTTCCCTTGTATTATGTTATATTCATATATATCTATATTAGTAATAATTCTATACTCTTTTTCATTTATTTCTTGAACTTCAAATTCTATTTTAGGTTCATTATCAATACAATATATTTGATATTCTGCATACTCTCTTTGAATAGTTAATTCTTTTCCAATAAAAATTTCAAATAATTCATCAAATCCTGAATTTGATACAGTTATATAAGAATCACTCAAATGTCTTCCATAATACCCATATTCATCAGCTGCTTGATTAGCATACTTGATTATTTCACCATATTTCATAATGTAATCTAATAAAGGTAAACTTTCAATATCAAAAAAACTTTTATCATGAACAAATTCAAGTTTCAATCCATATTTAAAATTGCTCTTATTTAGCATATTTTCATAAAATTCTGGAATGCTTTTTAATTTATATAATTGTTGTTCGCCAATTTTAAATTCCAATTTTAAATTTGAATTATATTTATCTATTAATAATTTAGGAATAATTTTAATGTTTTTATTCTTTGATTTACCTAATTCTTTCTCATCTTTTTTTACACTATCTTGATAAAACTCGTTAATTAATTGTTTAAATATTTTATAATCTTTTGAATCTTTACCTTTTTTACTATTTGACAAACTGCTACTATGTGATTCACCATTATTTTTTTCACCTGTAAAAATTCTAATATAATCTGGATTATTATCAAATTCTACCATTGTTGCAACTATATGTTTACAAGCAGCATAGTTTTTACGATAATGTTCACAATCACATTTTAAATCTTCAAATTCGTTATTTTGAACCTTTATATATACATCGTAGCTATCAGAGTCTCCCTTAACTCTTGCTTTCAATTCAAAATTTTTACTATCCTCATAAATAACCTTTGTAATATTTACTCTTTTTTTTGCAACATATTCCATTGCTTTTTCTTTTCTTGTTGTACCTGCATCATAGCACAAATCTTCCAAAAGTTCTGGATTTACCATTTCATTATTCCCCTCATTTTTCTCGAAATTTCCAGTTATTTATTATATTATATTTTTTAAAATTTAGCAATAGTAGATTCAAGTTTTTTGCTATAAATCTTAAAATCTAAGTATTGCTAAATTTTATTTTTCTTTTTATTTAGTTATTCTTACTTTTCCTTCCTCTTTTTTTAGGCTTTTCTTCAACATTTTTTACTTCTTCAGGATTCCAAACTTCTCCTACTTTAGGTTTATTCCATGAAATATAATTACAACTTGCTGGATTATTTTCGCAAATATAATAATTCTTTCTTCTTTTTGTTTTACGCACTTGAACAACTCCACCACAGCAAGGGCATGGAACATCTACTGTTTCAACAATAGGTTTAGCATTTTTACATTCTGGAAAACCAGGACATGCTAAAAATTTTCCATATCTTCCATATTTATAAACCATCATTCTTCCACATTTATCACATGGAACATCTGATACCTCATCAACAAGAACAACATGTTCTAATTCTTTTTCTACTCTACCAAGTTCAATTGAAAATGGATTATAGAATTCTCTAATAACATTTTTCCAGTATTGTTTTCCTTCAGCTATTTCATCAAATTCTTCTTCAATTTTCGCAGTAAACTCAACATTTATAATATCTGTAAAGTTTTCAATTAATAATTTGTTAACAATTTTTCCTAGTTCAGTTGGTACTAATTGTTTTTTCTCTTTTTGAATATATCTTCTTTCTAAAATTGTTGTAATAGTTGGTGAATATGTACTTGGTCTTCCAATACCTTTTTCCTCCAAGCTTTTTACTAAACTTGCTTCAGTATAGCGAGCAGGTGGTTCAGTAAAGCTTTGTTTAGGTTCAATTTTATTAGCTTCTAATTTATCATTAATTTCTAATTCTGGTAATGTTATAAGATCATCACTGTTTTGATTATTATCTGTATCCTCAACATATAATGTCATAAAACCTTTGAATTTTAGTGTTTGACCATTTGCCTTAAATATATGATTATTAACAGATATATCAACACTTGTTGTGTCATAAATAGCTGTTGACATTTGACTTGCAATAAATCTGTTATAAATTAGATTATATAATTTAAACTGATCTGGAGTTAATGATTCTTTAATTTTGGCAGGAGTTAACTCTACATATGTTGGTCTTATTGCCTCATGCGCATCTTGTGCATTTTGTTTAGTTTTATAAAATCTATTTTCGTAATATTTTTCACCATAATTATCAACAATATATTTTTTAGCAGCTGTTCTTGCTTCATCTGAAATTCTTGTAGAATCAGTTCTCATATATGTTATTAATCCGACTGTTCCTTTTTCTGGAACTTTTACACCTTCATACAATCCTTGTGCAACACTCATAGTTTTCTTTAAAGTAAAATTGATTTTTCTTGATGCTTCTTGTTGCATTGTACTTGTTGTAAATGGCGGTGCTGGATTTTTCTTTTTTTCCGCTTTTTTTATATCTTTTACTATAAACTCGCCATTTTTTATAGTATTTAATATATCATCAACTTCTTTTTGAGAATGAATATCCACTTTTTTTATTTTATTTTCATTTTTATCATCCACCCCAAAATACTTTGCATCAAAAACCTTTTTAGATTTTTTATCTTTTAATTTTGCATTTATATTCCAATACTCTTCTGGAATAAAATTATCTATTTCATCCTCTCTATCGCATATTAATTTAACTGCAACAGATTGAACCCTTCCAGCAGATAAACCTTTCTTTACTTTTTTCCATAATAACGGACTTATTTTATAACCAACAATTCTGTCTAAAACTCTACGAGCTTGTTGCGCATCTGTTAAATTCTTATCTATTTTTCTTGGTTTTTTCATTGAATTTTGGACAGTTTCTTTTGTTATTTCATTAAAAGTAACTCTACAAACACTATCTTCTGGGATTTCTAATATATGAGCTAAATGCCATGCTATTGCCTCTCCTTCACGGTCAGGGTCAGTTGCAAGATATACTTTTTTTGCTGATTTAGCTTCTTTTTTTAGTTCTTTAATTAAATTTCCTTTTCCTCTAATGTTTATGTATTCAGGTTCAAAATCTTTTTCAGTATCAACACCTAATTTAGATTTAGGTAAATCTCTGATATGTCCCATTGATGCAAGTACTTTTGTACTTCCACCTAGAAATTTTTTTATTGTATTTGCCTTAGCAGGTGATTCCACAATAATTAATTTATCTGCCATTGATTTTCTCCTTTTATATGTATTCTAAATAAAAACACTTTAAAATTTAATAATATTTTCATTTAGTTGATAATCCTATTTTACTTAACTATTCTAAGCTATAAGTCTTAATTTTTCAAGAGGTAAATCAAATTTTATTAATTTTAAGTATTTTTTTAGTATTTATAATACATTTTTTAAATGATTTAATTTATATCTACCTTTATTTATAACAACTTCAATTACATCAAATCTGACAAACATATTCTCTAACCCATTTCGATACAAATAATATTTAGCACTACTAATCATATGTTTCTGTTTTATTTTATTTACTGCTTCAGATGGAAAACCATAATTAAAATTAGTTCTTGTTTTCACTTCGCAAAAAACTATTTCTTTACAACTATAATCAAATACTATAATATCAATTTCTCCTTGATTACATTTAAAATTCCTATCTAATATTTTATAATCATTTTCCTCAAAATATTTGCATACCAAATTTTCACCATATTTACCAATAACTTGTTTCTCATACATCAAAATTCTCCTTTAAACCATAATTGCTCCCTGACCTATTTGTAATTAACCCATTTAATTCTAGAATTGTTAAGTTACTATTTAAATCTTGTATATTAATATTTAATTCATCACTCATTATTTCAGAATTTACAACTTTATTATCTTTTATATACAAATATATTTTTTTCGTTATACTATCTAATCCATTTAAAATTTCCTGTTCCATCAAATTCATCTTTACAATTTCTTGATGCTCATCCAAATCAATATTTTCTATATTTTTACTTTTTTTACCAACTTTATTTGCTAATTCTGTTTTACTTTTCCAATATTTTATTAATCTTTCATAGTTATCAGTTTTTTTAAGCATATCTATACTTTCTTTACCTATACTTGCGCTTATTAAATCACAATTCTCCAGCACTTTATCATTATTATTTTCATCATCAATAGTCTTACATAATTGGTCAATAATTTCGCTTGCTTTTGTAACCATAATTGCGCCATTTTTTATAAGATTAATAGTACCTGCACTATTTTTTTGGCCTATCATATTTGGCAAACAAAATAATTTTCTTCCTTGTTCTAAAGCAAATTTTGCTGTTATACTTGTACCACTTCTATATGTTGCTTCTATTACAACGGTTCCAAGTGATAAACCACTAACTATTCTATTTCTAGCAGGAAAAAATATTTTATTAGCCTCTTGGTTTGGCTCTTGTTCAGATATTACGCAACCTCCACAATTTATAATATCATTAAACAAACCTATATTTTCTTTAGGATAAACCTTATTCAAACCTGAACCTAGGACTGCAATAGTTTTTCCTCCATTTTGTAAACAAGTCCTATGTGCAACACTATCAACACCAATTGCCAATCCACTTACAATACACATTCCTGCCAAAGTTAATTCTTTAACAATTTTTTCAGTCATTTTTCTTCCATATTCGCTCATATTTCTTGAACCAACTACAGTAACACATGGTAACTCAATGCACTTTATATTTCCCTCAATATACAACTCTTGTGGAGCATTTTTTATATTCTTTAATAGAATTGGATAATTATTTTCATTTTTTTGCAAACAAATCATACTTTTTTATAATAATTAAGAATTTTTCTCAATTATTATTTCTCCTTGTATAAAATATTTAGGTTTTGAAAGAATACCTATAAACTTTTTATAATATTATATTTTTTATCTAAACTACGATACTGAATAGCCTCTAACAAATGCTTATCCATAATGTTCTCACTATTATCCAAATCAGCAATTGTTCTAGCCACTTTTATAATTCTCGAATATGCCCTGCCACTAAATCCTAATTTAGAAAAAGCATTTTCTAATATTTTTTTGCCAGAATTATCTAATGCACAAAACTCTTCTAATAATTTTGGAGTTAATTCAGAATTTGAATATATCCCTAATCCCTCATATCTTTTTTTTTGAATATTTCTTGCATTATTCACCCTTTTTCTTATTTCTTCAGATGTTTCTTCTTTGATATTAGAATTTAAATTTTCATATTTTACTGAACTCACCTCAACTTGAATATCAATTCTATCTAAAAGTGGTCCGCTTATTTTACTCAAATATCTTTTAATACTTTCCTCACTACACCTGCACTCTTTATCAGAGCCAAAATAACCACATGGACATGGATTCATACTAGCAATAAGCATAAATTTACTTGGAAATGTAAGTACTTGAGATGCTCTCCCTATAGTTATTTCTCCATCTTCCAATGGTCCTCTTAAAACTTCCAAAGTATTTCTATTAAACTCTGGTAACTCATCTAAAAATAATACACCATAATGTGCCAAACTAATTTCTCCGCGGTTTTGGATATCTTCCACCTCCAACTAAAGACACTGTTGAAATAGTATGATGAGGAGATCTGAAAGGTCTTATATTTATCACTGGATTTTTTTCTGATAAATTTCCTGCAATACTATGTATTTTAGTTATTTCCAAACATTCATCAAAACTTAAATCAGGCAAAATTGTTGGTATTCTTTTAGCAATCATAGTTTTTCCAGAACCGTGGGCTTCCAATCATAAGTATATTATGTCCTCCACTTGCAGCCACTTCTATTGCTCTTTTTATATTTTTTTGCCCTTTAACATCTGAAAAATCTATCAACTCTTTTTCACAAACATTTTGTAAAATATCTATTTGATTTTCAAATTTTATTTTCCTCATATGATTTAAGTATTCAACAGTTTCTTCTAAACTTTCAACAGGAACAATTTCAATATTTTTCACAATACTTGCTTCATAAGCATTTTCTTTTGGCAAAATGACCTTTTTGATTCCTAATTTCGTAAGTTCTATACACATCGGCAAAATCCCATTAATTTTATTTACCCTTCCATCTAATGAAAGTTCTCCTAAAATAACTACATCTTCTAAAGGACAATATATATAATCATTTGCACATAACACCCCAATAGCAATTGGTAAATCAAATATAGAACCTTCTTTTCTTTTGGCTGCAGGAGCTAAATTAACAACTATTTTCCTACTAAATAAATTAAACCCAGAATTTTTTATTGCAGTTTTCACTCTTTCTTTTGATTCTTTAATGCTTGCATCTGGTAATCCGAACCACCTCAAATCCGTGGTAACCCAGCCGAAACATCAACTTCAACCTCCACAAGATATCCATCTAATCCGTGAAAGCGACATACTTTTTACAATAGATAACATACACAAATAAATACATTTAGCATTGCTAAATATACATTCTCCTTTACTGATATTTAGATTTTAAAGTCAGATCTATAAACTGAAACAATCATAAATTAACAATAAATTAATAATTATATGATACTTAACTTTTTTTGATTATTCTTAGAACAAAATATTCCGAATAAATTAAATCGAAAAAAATTTTCAAAAATTAAATAATAAGATTTTTTAAATTCTTTATTAATATTAAACCACAAAAATCTTCAAATTTCAAGAAGAATCGTTCGTCAAATTTCGACATAAGTTACAATTTAACACTTTTGTCTTTTGAGTAGCCGGAATCATAGAATTATGTAGTGTCTTCCGCCAAAACTCCAACGTCAGCAAACGAACGGAGTATTAATTATATTTCTGAACGCTACATAATTCTATGATTCCGGCTGGTTATTTCCTCAAAAAATATGTTCAACTCAATTTATAATTTCTTCTCTTTTTTCAAAACAAAACTTTTTACTAATTATTAGCAATTTCAATATTAACTTGTTTTCTTTTTATAACTTGCCCCTTAACATTTTTCATAACATCATCAATATAACCAACAGGAATATCAACAAAAGAAAAATTATCAAGCAAATTCACTCTTCCAATTTTTTCAGTTGTTAAAGCTGTATGTGCTTTAATACATCCTACTATATCTTTCACCATAATTTTATCTTTTTTACCAACATTAAAAAATAATCTAACATTTCCATTTTCATCTGGAACAACATCATAATTATTTTCAGAAGAATCCTGAACCTCTGAAATAATTGTAGCTAAAGCTTTGGAAATGTCCTCAATACTATATTTCTTTTCTAAAAGATTTTCTATTATACCAATGTTTTTAAAACTTTTATTTTTTATAATCTCTTCAATGTTTTCCACAAATTTTCTACATTTTACACTATCTACTTCTTTTAAAGAAGGTATTTTTCCCTCAGAAATTTTTGTATTTGCATATTTTTCAATCTCTCTTATTTTAGATTTTTCTTTACCAGTATAGAATGTATATGCAATACCACCATTTCCATTTCTTCCTGTTCTTCCAATTCTATGAACATAATATTCCAATTCCTGTGGGATATCATAATTAATTACAAGCTCTAATTTCTTAACATCAATTCCTCTTGCCGCCACATCAGTTGCAACTAGCACTTTAATATCACCAGTTCTTACTTTTTTCATTATTCTTTCTCTTTGAGATTGTTTAATGTCGCCATGTAAGCATTCCGCCTTATATCCCTTTGATTTCAACAAATCTATTAATGAATCAACCTTCTTTTTAGTATTACAAAAAACAACAGCTTTTTTAGGATCAACAACATCTAAAATTCTGCATACTGCTTCATCCTTCATTTTAGCTTTAACCTCAATAGCCTCTTGTTTTATTTTTTCAACTGTTAATTGTTTTGCCTCAATCTTTATATTTTTAGGTTTAGTTAAATATTTTTTACTAATTTCTAATATTCTCTTACTCATTGTAGCAGAAAAAAGCACTGTTTGTCTGTCTTCTGGCACATCTTTTATAATAGTTTCAATATCTTCTTCAAATCCCATATTTAACATTTCATCAGCTTCATCTAAAATAACCATTTTAACATTATTTAATTTAATTGTTCTTCTTCTCATATGGTCAATAACTCTACCTGGAGTTCCAATTATAATTTGAACTCCTTTCTTTAAACCTAAAATTTGTCTTTCAATAGACTCTCCACCGTAAATTGACATACATTTTATATTATCTTCATATTTTAAATATCTTCTAACCGCATGTGTTACTTGAACCGCAAGCTCTCTTGTTGGACATAATACAATAGCTTGTATTTTTTTTGAATCCTTATCAATTTTTTCTATCATCGGCAAACTAAAAGAGGCTGTTTTTCCAGTTCCTGTTTGTGATTGTCCAATCACATCTCTTCCTTCTAAAATATATGGAATAGCCTGTTTTTGAATCTCTGTCATCTCATTATATCTAATTTCTTTTAAAGCTCTTTTTACATTATCTGATATATTTAAATCTTCGAATTTTACTATTTCCTTACTCATTATATAGATAGTTGCTTTTACAACTATCTTCTCCTTTCTCAAAATTAACCTGCTTATTATAGCACTAATTCATAATAATTGCAATGGGGTTAATTTGAAAAAATCAACCTCGTCAATAATTATAAAGAAAAAGCAGACAAGTTAATATACTCATCCGCCAAAAAATATGAAATTGCGCTTTTTACTAGTTATAAACTTGTGTGTATATAACTATCACTATAATGATTTTACTGTATTTCCCATGAATATTCCAGAATATCGAACTCATCGCAGTGTCCACTAAAGCCATTAAAACATGCTATAGTTTCTCCATCACGATTTTTCCTGAATACCGGATCAAGCCTTGAAACATAGCCATTTTTAAGTATCAACTCTTCAGTTATATCTGATAAATCTTTAAACTGGCATGCAATAAGCTCATTATAGTTAATAGTCTGATAAAAAATATATACAGGAAATGCATTAAGCATTCTATATATATTGTGTTCAGACGCTCCTGTAAAATATGGAATAATTACATTAGCGCCATAAACCGTGTTCTTAAACACGGCTTTAGAATTAGACATATTATAGTACCCCAAATTTACTTTAAGGTCACACTTTGTAATTATGCCTTTTCCATATCGTCCTTCACTTTCAAATTCAGAAGCTTTGCCTCCGAGCTCCTTATAGTATTTTAATGGGCAATTTCCAAAAGAGGAAATAGCAAGAACACCTCGCCAGTGTCTGCTAAAAAGATAAGGATCATTTGCAGTCCATCTTATCATCTCCTGATTTTGGGTGTATACTTTTCTGTTTGCGAATTCTATAAAATCAAGCATGATCATTTCCTTTCAAAAAAGCACACAATTTCATATATAGCTTGTTTCCAAGCTTTTTTTATAAAAATTTTGCAATTGTAATTATAGCACTTTGTTGTTATTATGTCAATTAGTTTAATGTTTTTTAGGGACACCTTCCGTAAACGTCCCTTTATAATTTCAAATCCTCTATAACTCTACTCATAATTTTCTTAGAAGATTCATAAGTAACTCTTTTTATAGCATCTTTTGGACTTAACCATTCAGTTTGAGTAACTTCCTCTTCTTGAACTTTAATTTCTCCACCTATTTTCTTAGCCACAAAAAATACAACATCTTTTTCAACATCTTCTTTTGGGCGATATGTTTCAATATATCTATGAGTTTCATCAATTTCCACATCTAAATTAGTCTCTTCTTTAATCTCTCTAATAGCTGTTTCAACTTCTGTTTCCCCATCTTCAACATGACCTTTTGGGAATCCCCAATGTCCTTTAACTTGTTGAATTACAAGAACTTTATCTCCTTCAAATATTACTGCTCCACATGATTTTTCGTATTTCATTTTATTTTCCATTCCTTTCTAAAAATATTTCATATAATATCACTTAATTAATTATAATGCAATAACAATTTTTCAAAAAGAACAACTACATCCTTATATAAAGCCCACTTTCCTCGTTATAGTCAAGAGTAATAATATCTCCAGCATTAACTTCACCACTAATAATCTTTTTAGCAACTAAGGTTTCCACATTATTCTTAATAAATCTTTTTAATGGTCTTGCTCCGAAATTTTGGTCATATCCATTATCTACAATAAATTGTTTAGCCTTCTCACTAACCTCAATTTTTATTTGTTTACTATCCAATCTTTTTTGTAAATCTTGAAGCATTAAATCAATAATATTATAAATCTGATTTTTCATTAAAGGTTTATAATACACAATTTCATCTAAACGATTCAAAAATTCTGGTCTAAAAGATTGCTTTAATAAGCTATCTACTTGTTCAATCGATTTTTCATCAATACTTCCGTCGTCTTTTATTCCTTCGAGTAAATAAGTAGAACCCAAATTAGATGTTAAAATTATAATCGTATTTTTAAAATCAACTGTTCTGCCTTGAGAATCAGTAATTCTTCCATCATCTAGAACTTGTAGTAAAATATTGAACACATCTGGGTGAGCCTTTTCAATCTCATCTAATAAAATAACAGAATATGGTTTTCTTCTTACAGCTTCTGTTAATTGTCCACCTTCTTCATAACCAACATATCCTGGAGGTGCACCAATTAAACGGCTTACACTAAATTTTTCCATATATTCAGACATATCGATTCTTATCATATTATGTTCATCATCAAATAACGATTCCGCCAAAGCTTTTGCAAGTTCTGTTTTACCAACACCTGTTGGACCTAGAAACAAGAATGAACCAATAGGCTGATTTGGATTAGCAATACCAGCACGAGAACGAATAATTGCATCACTTACTTTTCTTACTGCTTCATCTTGTCCAATAACTCTTTTATGCAAAATATCCTCTAACCCAAGCAATTTTTCCCTTTCACCCTCCATTAATTTTGAAACAGGTATACCAGTCCATCTACCAATTATTTTAGCGATTTCCTCACCAGTCACCTCATTTCTCAAAATACTGTTATTACCTTTTCTTTCCTCTACTAATTTTTCTTGTTCAGCTAATTGCTTTTGTAAATCTGGAAGTTTAGAATACTTAAGTTCAGCAGCTTTATTTAAATCATAAACTCTTTCAGCTGACTCGATTTCGCTATTAACCTTATCTAATTCCTCTTTAATTTTTTGTACTTTATTAATATCATTTTTTTCATTTTCCCACTTAGCTTTCATCTCGTTAAATTTTTCTTTCATATCAGCTAATTCTTTTTGAACTTCAACCAAATGTTCCTTAGATAAATTATCAGTTTCTTTTTTTAGAGCAGCTTCTTCAATCTCATGTTGCATAATTTTCCTTGAAATATCATCTAATTCAGTTGGCATAGACTCCATTTCTGTTTTTATCAATGAACACGCTTCATCAATTAAATCTATTGCTTTATCAGGCAAAAATCTATCAGAAATATATCTATGTGAAAGGACTGCAGCTGTAATTAAAGCCTGGTCATGAATTTTCACTCCATGAAAAATCTCATATCTTTCTTTTAATCCCCTTAAGATTGAAATAGTATCTTCAACAGATGGCTCATCAACTAAAACAGGTTGAAAACGTCTTTCTAAGGCAGCATCTTTTTCGATATATTGTCGATATTCATTTAATGTGGTTGCACCTATGCAATGCAATTCACCTCTTGCAAGCATTGGTTTTAATAGATTTCCAGCATCCATTGCTCCATCTGTTTTTCCAGCGCCAACTATTGTATGAAGTTCATCAATAAATAAAATTATTTGTCCTTCACTTTTCTTAACTTCATTTAAAACTGCTTTTAATCTTTCCTCAAATTCTCCACGATATTTTGCACCAGCAATTAATAATCCCATATCTAGAGAAAAAATCTTTCTATTTTTTAAATTATTTGGAACATCACCATTAACAATTCTAATTGCTAGTCCCTCTGCAATTGCTGTTTTACCAACACCTGGTTCACCAATTAAAACAGGGTTATTTTTTGTTTTTCTTGATAAAATTCTTATAACATTTCTAATTTCTGTATCTCTTCCTATAACTGGATCTAATTTGTTTTTTCTTGCAAGTTCAACTAAATCTTGACCATATCTATTAAGCACATCATAAGTTGCTTCTGGATTTTCACTAGTTACTCTAGTATTTCCCCTTAAATCTTTTAAAGCTGACAATACATTATTTTTATTAATATTATTATTTCTAAAAATATTTCCAAGTCTTGTATTTGAATTATTTAAAATACCTAACAAAATATGTTCTACAGAAATAAACTCATCTTGCATTTTCTTTGCTTCATCTTCAGCTGATATAAAAACCTTATCAACCTCATTTGAAATATAAACCTTATCAGGTTCCCTACCTGAGCCAGTAACCACCGGTAACGATTTTATCGCATTTTCAAGTTGGGCTTTAATAGAATCAACATTAACATTCATCTTTTTAAGCAATTCAGATATAAAACCATTCTGTTGATTAACCAATGCCAACAACAAATGCTCCTCCTCAATTTGCATATTTTGATTTTCTAACGCAACTGATTGCGCTTCTTGCAACGCTTCAATTGATTTTTGTGTAAATTTTTGCATATTCATTTAAAATCCCTCCTTATTATTTTATAGAAACTTTTCCATATATTATAGCTCTAATTTTTAGCAGTGTCAAGTAGAAAGTGCTAATCAATTATCGAATTGCCTATTTGATCACAAAAATTAGGACGATTCAAAAAAAACTAATTTTTAGAACCGTCCCAAATATTAAACAACCATTCTTTCTTCACTATCACCACTATCAGAAGTAACAACAGTATTAATCTTATTTTTAATCAATTCAATTTTGGCAAATTTTATATTTTTTCTAATTTCTCCAATTGATAATTTTTCAAAATCTTCTTTAGAGATCTTTTCATCTTTTAATTTATATTCTTCAAAGATTTTATCATTTAAATTTGAAAGCGAATTTTCTAAACCTAATTTTTTCATTTCAGGTTCTATCTTCTCTGATATAAATTCATTAACATTTAATGTTAAGCCAGAACCTTGACCATGCAAAATCTCTTTTGTTAAGCTATTTACAATGTTTTTTCTAATTGTATATTTTTCAAGTTCACTATTAATAAATTTATATTTAATCAAGTGAATATTAGCCTCTTCAAGCTTCTTTTCTTGTCTTTCTCTTTCTAATTCAGCTAATCTTTCTTGCTTTCTTTCTGGTTTAAACATTCCTCTTAATTTAGCGAAAAAGTTCTTAACCTTGCTTGTTGGTGCAAGTTCAACTCTTGACTCAAAATCTTCTTGAACTTCTCTAACAAAATTTAAATTTTCAGAACAGTCTTTAAACTCAGTAATACCTTCTTCAAATTTACCTAATAAATCTGAAACAACTGCTTGTACCAAATATGATTTCATATTAAATTCAATTCCAACTGTTCTAAATTGTTTAATAACTTCATGAGTTAATTTATCGTGTAATGTTGTTACAATATTAGGAAGATTTTCTTCTTTAGCATTAATTCTTTCAAATTTTTTTATTAATTCTAAAGATTCCTTAATTTTTCCTTGCATTTTATTAATTCTGTCAAATAACATTCTTTCTAATCTATAATCTTTTTTATCTTGTGCATGTTGTTTTTCTTTTCTTTTTAATACTTCTTCTGAATCCTCAATATTCTCAGTAATTGATTCTGCTTCCTGTTTAGATTCTCCAGAAACTTCATCATTATTTACTATGTTATCTATATTTAATTTATTTTCATCATTAGCTATATCAGTTTGAGTGTTTTCAATATTATTTATTGTATTTTCTTCATTTGGGATTTCTTGCACATTATCTTTTAATATAAAATTTACAGATGAGTTTTGAGCTTGTGCAATAGATTCTGTAGATATTTCAGAATTAGAATTTTCAATATTATTTTTTTCGACATTTTTTTCAGATTCAAGTTCATTTATTTCATTATTTTTAGGCGCAAAATCACCTTGTTGTACATTTACAATTTGTTCAACAGATTTTACAGTCTCCTTTTTTAATTCACCAAGAAAATCAATTCTTTGTGTTGCCTGCATGTCAATTACTTTTGTTTTTTCCTTTTCTTTAATTTGATTCTCTTTATTATTTTGTTTGTTTCCGCCTGTATTTTCAGCATTTACGGCTTTTTTTATTAAATTATTTTTTGTAATTATATCATTTTCATTTGTTTCCACACTCATAACCTCTTCTCTATAGTTATTTTATACATACATTATACAAATTTTTTATGCATTTTGTCTATAGTATTTTGAATATTTTTTTAATATTTTTTCTTCTTTTTCCCTCATTTTTCGACATAAAAGAAAAAAAGCATTATTACATAATGTAAAAATGCTTTTTTTACTAAAGAATCACTTAGCTTTTTTCATAGTGTCATGCATAGTTTCACGATTAATTTTTATGCCACTTATGATTTTAGGTTCATTCTTTATAAAATCTAATTCGCAGTTTTTTATAGCTCTAACAAAAGCTTCCTTGTGTTTTGAATCTGAAAATGACAGCTTCATGTTCAGCTGATGAGTGCTACAATCATATACTTTTGCTATTTTAGTGCAAGAAAATCGTTCATGTTTTGCAATTTCAAGTAGTATTTTTTCATCATGATTTCTATCATTTGATGTGATTGCTAATGCATTGCTACTGAGCCAATCATTTCCATAAAAATCAGATGATAAGGTAATCACCTTTATCTCTCCTTTCTATAATAATATAAAAAATATATGAATCATATCAAACACAACTGCCTATGCTGATATAATTATTGTAACAGGTATATTAACCTGGAATGATACCCTTATTATAACATATTAAACTTTTTATTTCAAATCATTCCAAACAAAATCTTCCAAATACATTTTTCCATAATTCAAATTTTCCCTTATTATTGAAGCGCTAATAGGAACAACCTTTTTTTCAATATCAACAACTCTATTATTAATATCTAAATAATTAGCCACCTTTTCACCATAAAGTTCACTACTATAAAAATGTGTAACCGGAATATCTTTTATAATATTAGATAAAAACTTCATTTGAATATTAACACTTTCATCATCTAACCCATATTTTTTAGGGCTATTAAATCCATATAAAATATTAACATTAGGATATAATTTTTTAATCCATTGTGCTCTTTTTTCTACATCAATATTTGTAACATCTGTATCATATACAACAACGAAAAACTCGTCCATTTCTTTTAAACCTGTTTCAATCAGTAATTGATGTCCTTTATGTAATGGTGCAAATTTTCCAATTGTAAACCCAATATTTTTTTCCTTCATATCTCCTTTTTGTTGTCCTTTCCTACAATATAATCGAGTAGAGAATAAATAATTATTTTATTTATTCCCTCTCACACCACCGTACG
>CAMEHU010000028.1 GCA_945917765.1 uncultured Lachnospiraceae bacterium
AAATTAAGTAGACAAAATTTTATGTTCATTTTGCCTACTTTAATTTTACACTAACTACAAATTATGTAAATAATCTTTAATTTCATTGTCCACAACATAATCTAATATTGTATTTCCTTTGTGATTCTTGGTATTATATTTTAAACCTTTTTCTATCAATAATTTCATCATATTTAGACTATTACAGAAGAAACCTAGATTACAACCCTTACTATTCAATGCATTAATATTAGCTCCATCATCAAGCATTCTGCTAACTAATGCTATATTATCATTCCTAACAGCTCTAAATAGCGGTGTTTCTCCTCTACTATCTGTTTCTTCTAAATTAGCCCCATTTTTCTTTTCTTTCTCATATTCTTCCTCATTTTTAACATATAAAAAAGATGGTCCTACATATTCTTTTATCTTTTTTATTAATTCTGCTTCATTGCTTGATTCCAACAAAATATACAATCTTTTACAAATACTTTCTATATTATAGGGTTCACATTCTTCCATATCAAAGCAAGATTTTTTGCACTCCCTAATATACAGTTTACCAAACATATAATGTTTTGAATCTTTAGTAGTTAGCTTATATGTATTTTCTAAAGTTTTTATTGCATCACTTGACATACAAACTTTTATATTATCCGTGTCTGGTATAATTCCCCTTATAACAAGTGCTGCATTTCCTTCAACATAAAATTCATCTTTTGATATTTCTAATTGTTTAAGTTCCCTTAATATTTCGTCTATTTTCATTTCAATCCCTCCTGTACTCTCTTACATTATTTGTTATTATAACACCTTATTGGGAATTAATCAATAATTTTACATAAACCGAGATTTGTATTTCATAATATATTGACTTTTTCAGTATCATTTGATATTTTTTATAGGGAGGAAATGTACATATGGAAGATATTGAATTTAAAACTACCAATAAAAAGTTTAAATGCCGAGTAAATGGTCTTATAATTAATGATGGTAAAATTCTTACATTACGAATGAAAAATAATACATCTTATTGCTTACCTGGGGGGCATGTTGAATTATGTGAAAACAGTAAGGACGCCATATTAAGGGAAATGTTTGAAGAAACCAAAACTAATGTTTCAATAGAAAAAGAATTTGCTATTGTCGAAAATTTTTATATAGATAAAAATAATCTAGATACTCATGAATTAAGTTTTTATTATATTGTAACGCCAGAAAACTTTGATAAGATAAAATTTGAAAATTATTCACTAATGGAAAATGATAAAGGAGAATTAAAACAACATAATTTTGAATGGCTAGATATATCAACTCTCAATAATGTTGATTTTAGACCTCCTTTTATTAAAGATAAACTTATCTCTGGCAATTATAATTTTGAACATATTATAATAACTAAATAAATTCAATTATAAAATCCATCATTTTTTATTAAAATGATGGATTTTACAATTTTAATTTTCTATTATTTCTTTCAATATCAATCTAATTGCATCAGAAAATCCAGCTTCATAATATTTCTTTGTATAACACCCAGTTAATTCTCTTTCTCCTTCAATCTTTTTATTAACACATTCCTTAATATTATTACAAACCTCCTCAAAACAATTTGGTAAATTACTCAATGCAATCTGCAAATCCTTATTGTTAATTTCATTGTTTTCTATGATTTCCTTGTTTTCAATTTTCTCTTCATCAGTTAATGACCAAAGTTCAACATTCCTTGCATCATATAATTTATCCAATAATTTTTCTCTTTCAAATTCCCCATTTTTTAACATTTTTCATATCTCCTTCTTAATCCAATTTTTCCACGTATAGAAGTTTAACAATTTTTTCAGTGTCGACTAACACGACTATATAGTAACACATCTTTTATTATAAAATCAAGAAAAATTTAATAAAAGTTGAGGTTCATATATGATTAGTAGAAAATATAACAATAAAGCCAATGTAACAGGTAATGCAATTAAAAATATTAGATTAGAAAAGAAATGGTCTCAAGCAACTCTATCTAATAAACTTATGATGTTAGGAATAGATATAAACTCTGATGGAATTTATAAAATCGAAAAAGGTGTTAGAATTGTTAAAGACTTTGAACTTTCTGCAATAGCAAAAGTATTAGGGGTTGCTGAAACTGATTTATTAAAAAATTTCAGAGATAACTTATAATATTTACAAACTGGAGTATTTTTTTACTTCAGTTTTTTTGCAACTTTTGCAATTATGCGTAAAGGGTATCTAGTGTACAGGAGGTTAAACCTCCTGTACACTAGATACTAAAGGCAGGATAGGGATGCAGAGCATTTTCCATCAAACACGCAGAAAGTCAAGCTTTCTGTCCTCTTCTTTTTCTAAGAAAACACAGAGAACATGCAGAGGATTTACCAACCTTGGGATTTCCTATATATTACTAGAGCTTCAATACTTTCAGCCAATCTATGGCAACTCGTTTATGCAAATTCTCCCACCTGAGTATTTCTTCTAATCATAAAGTATCAGCACTTTTAGCAGATTCAAAATAAGTATTTTATTATACTCACATTAGAATCCACCCGGTGTATATTTTGTATGCTTACACCCATATAACTTTCATCGATTTTAAAACAAGTCATTCGATTCACACATATTATGCAACAAATCTTCTTCATCCTCATTTTTATTTATAATACGCCTATTTCTTCTAAAATTCGTCCTATTTTTCTTCATCAATTCATTAACAACACTTTTATAATAATACATAACAAAATCATTTATTCTCGATTCTGACGTCTCACAACACCTTTCCTTTTCTCTACAAACATCATAGATCCTAATCAACATATCTCTACTAATATTATTACTCAAATGCTCCAAATTATCTTTAACCATTAGAGCAACAATATAAGTAATCACCTTAACCTTTTCCAAATTTTCTTTTGTATATAAATCTATAACATTCTGATTATACAACATATCATATTTCTCTAACAAATCAACTATCTTATCGTCCCCAACACCCACAAACTCTTCTGGAATTTTTTCCTCTTTATTTATAATATAATTAAATAATCTATCTATCTTATTATTCTTATTATTATTTGTGTGCAATTTTTGCACATCATGTTGTGTAGTTTCTACACTACTTGATGTTAAATTTTTTAACGACTTGTCGTGTAATTTTTTAACATCTTGATGTGCAGTTTTTACGCTACTTGATTTCAAGCCACTTTCAGCCACTATTTCATATAATTTTTCTTCATTTATAAAATACCAGGTCTTTAATGGCATTCCAAATTCTTTAGTTTCTAATATTCCTTTTTTCTTTAAATTCTTAATTGCTTTCCTTTGTTGATATACAGAAAGCATTGTTTGTTCTTCAATATTTTCTCTTGTAGAATAAAAATATCCATCTTCTAATTCATCTCTTTTTCTCCAGTAAACATATTCAGAGCAAAGTTCTCCTAGTAATATTGCTTCATGTAATCCTATCACTTTCATTACTGTTTTATTTAATACAATATATCCATTGTTTGCAAGTAAATCTATTATCATATTCATTCCTCCGTTTTTTGAAATTAACTATTTACTCCTATAGTTTTCAAATAGTCATTTTGAAAAATTTGTCGTTTTTATTTGGTTCAAAAAAAGCAAGTTTCAAAAAAACTTGCTTTTACGATTTTATATAATCTCTCTCAAATCCCTAATTATCAACAATTTAACGATTTCAAATTTTCCTTGTAAACGGTTGTAAGAATATCCAAACTCCATTGAATTGTTACGTGTTTTTGATTTTCTGCTGCTTGAATTACAGTATTATTGTATTCTCCATATGGTCCTCTGTATAAAGTTGTTGGCTTCCCTGTAATCTTTTTTATCTTATCTGAGCACATTGAGATTTCTTTTTCATTTTCCTCAAGACTTAATTCGTTTACATGCTTATGTCCATCTGAATGATTTGCTATTTCATGCCCTGCGTCTGAAATCTTTTTTACTGCTTCTGGATATTTATCCACCCAATCTCCTACCATAAAAAAAGTTATATGTACTTTATGCTTTTCTAATGTTGCTAAAATTGAATCTATATCATCTGCATTCCATGCACAATTCATTGTAAAAGCTACCTTTGGCTCATCTGTTTGAACATTATATATTGGTACTAATTTTGATTGCGACATAGTTTGAATCAATTCTCCTGCTTTGTTTCCAAATGTTGCTGCTATTATAAATAATGCCACAACTGTGCTTAAAGCAACTAAATATGAATATATTTTTTGTTTGTTGAATACTATAAACATAAATAAAAACCTCCTAAATTAAGCTGTTTAATTTTATGCTTAATTTTGGAGATTTATGCTATTTAAATCTTGGCTAAAATACTTTCAAAAGCCTTCTTCCTTGGACCTATGCTATCCTTTTCTTCAGGTTCAAGTTCAGAAAGAGTTTTGCTTAAACCTTCCGGTTTGAAATACTGATCAAATCCAAACTCTCTTTCTCCTGCACATGAACACATATTTCCAAGTAAGTATTCCGTTGCAAATATCTCTCTTTCAGAATCGACATATGCAATTGCAGAAAACCACTTTGCCTCTGTAGATTTATTTCCACTCTCAGCCATAAGTTCAAGAAGTAACGGATACAATTCCTCTGGTTTATCAGCATTCACACTAGCTCCTGGACGCAATTTTTCTATACAACGTTTAGTATACACTCCAGGATAGCCATTTAATGCAGTAATTTCAATACCAGAATCCTCAGCCAAAACAGGCATATTAAGCTTTTTAGCCCAATACCTTGCTTTAATTGTAGCATTTTCAATAAATGTTGTACCGTTTTCCTCTGCCTGAGGTACATTAACTGCTTCTGGAATATCCTTTAAACAAACTATAGTAATGTCCTCAGGTGCCATACGTTGTATTTCTACCGCCTTCTTTTGATTCCAACTTGCAAAAACAATTTTTTTCATTGTTTTTCCTCCTTACTTTTTATATCAATTATATTACTTTTCATATTAATTAGATTACTTTTCATATTAACACTGCTTTATATGAAAGTCAATGTAATAACTACCAATTATATTACAATTATTATAACAACTTCCCCACCAACTGTAAACCAATTTTCCCACAGTAGAGTAGCAAAACATATAAAATTATGTAATCACAGGAAATATATTAACAACGGAGTACAGACGCACAGTTTGGCGAGAATTGCCAAAAGAAGTTAAATGGACACTCCCTTCTAAAACACACCCATTCCCAAAAAGTCTATTTTACCTTTTGACAACTTCAAGCCAGCAAGTCTACGCAGTGTTAATATATTTCCTGTAATTACATAATTTTATATGTTTTGCGGTCCAACCAATACACCCCACCAATACACCGACACCAATTGACAAATCTCGCATTTTATAGTATATTCTAAGTATATGAAAAAATAAAAGGAGGAAATATTATGTTAAAAAGTTTTATGAAAGAATTTAAAGATTTCATATTAAGAGGAAACGTAATGGACTTAGCAGTTGGTGTTATCATAGGTGCTGCTTTCAAAGACATAGTTGATGCTTTAACAGCAGACTTTATTCAACCATTAATCAACTCTGTTGGTGGAGCTGAAATTGGTGGAACAATCGAAATTTGGAACAACCAATATCTAAATTACGGACACTTCTTAACAGCTGTTATCAACTTCATTATCATGGCATTCATTTTATTCGTTTTATTAAAATCAGTAAATAAAGTAATGTCATTAGGTAAGAAAAAATCTGCTGAAGATGGTGTTGCTACAACAAAAGTATGCCCATTCTGTAAAACAGAAATCGATATTGAAGCAACAAGATGTCCACATTGTACATCAGAATTAAATGACAAAAAACATAGTCATGCTGAGTAATTTTTTAAATACATAAGTAAAAAAAGAATCCTTATAATTAAACTATATTTGAAAAACATAGCTTAATTTTAGGATTCTTTTTTTATACAATTTCATTAATCACATTTAATCTTAATAGCTTCTTCTATGCTATCATGTAACCTATCATCTATGCTATTTACCTTACTATTATAATCAGCCTCATTATTTATAATCTCATACATCTTCAATCTCTGACAATATACTTTATTTTCATTAATAACCAAATACCACAAATACCCTAAAATAAACAAAATTGAGATATTCTTTAAATATAAAATCATCACACTTGAAAATATTGTTAAAATAACTATACTAGTCTTTGAAATCAAATTAATATAACCATATGTATTTTCAAGACCATTAATAATATGTAAAATATTTTTTATAATCCTTCCACCATCTAATGGATATATTGGAATTAGATTAAATATTCCAATTAATATATTTGAATATATCAAAAATTCCACATTGACATTAAACAAATCTTTGTCTAATATACAAAAAAATATAACTAATAAAAAATTAACAATTGGTCCACTTACAGCAATTATTAATCTTTTTAGAGCTAATATATTTCCCTTAAATAATCTTCTATTATAATCACTTGTTCCTATTCTAAAATTAATTGATAAACCTAACGGATTAAAGCTTAATGATTTGGGCTTAAATCCTAAAGCCACCCCTGCAAATAAATGTCCTAATTCATGTAAAAATGCAAAAAACATTAATAATCCATATATTTCAATCTGCCTTGTTATTACAAAAATTATTATAAAAACAAAAATTTTTAAATCAATTTTTATCTGCATATAAAAAACCTTTCTAAAAATTTAAAATCAAAGATGGATCTATATATCTTCCATTTCGTCTTATTTCAAAATGAAGATGTGGTCCTGTTACTTTACCTGTTGCACCAACTTTTCCTATCTCTTGTCCCTGATTTATATAATCACCTTTTTTTACTTCTAACTGACTGCAATGAGCATATACTGTCAAAATTTCGCCATTCTGAATTTTTATATGATTACCGGTAATCTCCAGCCCAAGATGCTGCAACAACTGTGCCTTCAATTGCTGCTTTTATTGGTGTTCCTGTTTTTCCACTTATATCAATTCCTTGATGAAACGCGGATACTATTTCGGTTTCCTCCCTTCTACCAAAACCTGATGTTATTCTGCCCTCAATTGGTTTTATAAAATTAAAATTTTGTTTAGCATATTTCGCATCCTGCTCCATTTGAGTTTTATTTTCAAAATCTTGTTTTGCCTTTATTGTCCCATCATTTAATGAATTTAGAGAAATATCTGCTCCACCTCCAATTCCATCTTGAGTGTTTTCTTGATTGTTTTGATTATCTAAATTATTTGTTTGATTTTCCGCTTCTTGTTGATTTTGATTATTTTCTGCATTATGATTGTTTTCTATGTTTTCTGTATTTTCAGTGTTTTCCCCATTTTCAGAGCCATTTTCAGAGCCATTTTCAGAGCTATTCTCAGCATTTTGATTATTTTGAGCGTTATTTTCTTCTTTTTGATTATCTGTATTATCATTATTTTCAGAATTTTGACTGTTTTCCCCCTCCTGATTTCCGCTATTTTCCTCTTGATTTTTATTTTCACCATCTACATTATTTTCACTTTGATTTTTATCTTCTTTTTTTATTATATTATTAATATTGTTATTAAAATATTCCTTACACTGATTGTACAAATTCGCAAAATTAACATCATAACTTAATACCGCTTTTGTTTCACTTATTATATTTTCACTAAAGACATTATTATAATTATTTAAAATCATAAAACAAAAGTAAATAACTAAACATACCAAAATTTGTATAACCATTTTTCTTCCAAGTGAAACCTTATTTGCTTTACCTATATTAACCGAAGCTGTTGAAACTCTTACCCCTTGTGCTTTTCTTTTATAATAAATTTCCTCAGCTCTCCTTATTCTTTCCTCTGGAGAAATAATTCTATCCATTAGCTTTCATCTCCTTTTATATTCTCTTTTGAGCTTAATATTGCCTATAACAAAAAAAGACATATGAGATTACCCATACTTGTCTTTTTAAATGTATATGTTTAATTATTTATTTTATGATACAAATAAAACTTATTATTGAAAATATCAACAAAATCGCTGAAAAGCATTTTAATTTTTTGTACTTCTTTTCTAGTACACTATCTGATTTTATATTATTAAAATCTTGTTTTTCAATTTTGCTTATATAATTTGATACCAATAATTCCGCTTCTTTAACAACATAATCTTCATCATTACCTCTATCAATTTCTCCCGAAAATTTTTCAGATGACTTTTCAACATATTCTGGTCTTTTAATTTTTTGATTTTCTTTAAAAACAACAAACGCCTCTTCCACAAGATTTGAAGGCAAATCCTTTAATATAACAATATTTCTCATTTTGTTAATATCCATAAATCTTTTGTATGATTATTTATAAAACCATATGCTTATAAATAAACATACTCTCCTTTCTTTATAATTTAAGAAATTTATTTATAGATATTTTTTCCAAAATTTCCTTTTTTATTCAACACATCAATAATTCCAAGAGAAACTAAACTGCATACATTTTGAATTTGATTTTCTGACACTTGTGTTAAGTTTTTGAAATTACTAATATTATCATACATTTGCTCACACACTACTGCTTTTATACTTATATCTCCAATACATTCATTTTCTTTTTTTAGAGATTCCCCATATTTTAATCCTCTATTTTGTATAAAAACCTTTCCAATATCTGATTTATGTGAGATTGCAGAATCTAAAACAATTATTATATCATTTGAATACATTTTCTTTATATTTTTAATTTTGTCTTTAATATTGTTATAAGTTATACAATTTTTTAAATCACCTATGATTTTTATTCTATTTTTTTTACCAATAGTATTTTTTAAAACAGAACCAACAATTGGTCCAAAAGCATCACCAATAATTAAGTTTGTTCCAATACATATAAATGTAATGTTTTTGTAATTATTTAGTATAGTAGTATTATTTATGTTAGTAACTGCTTTATCATTTAAACTACAATCTATAATACTACTTAATTCCCATACAAATCTTTTATATTCCACACTATTTTTTAGCATTGTTCCTCCGTTAAATTATCGAATTTTTATGTTACTATATTATTGTAAGTTATGCTTTTTTTCCATTATTATTCATGTTTTTTTACTGATTCTGCAAAAAAACATATATAAAAATACGAAATTTTTATATATGTTTTTTATAAATATTATGCAGTTTTTAATTCTAATCTTAACTTATCAGCTATCATAGCTATAAACTCTGAATTAGTAGGTTTTCCCTTTGATGTAGAAACAGTATATCCAAATATACTTTCAACTGTTTCTATCTGACCTCTTGCCCAGGCAACTTCAATTGCATGACGAATTGCTCTTTCAACACGAGAAGGTGTTGTTCTGTATTTTGCAGCAATTTCTGGATATAATTGCTTTGTAATTTGATTAATTACATCTATATCTTTTACTACCATCATTATTGCTTCTCTTAAATATTGATATCCTTTAATATGTGCTGGTACTCCAACCTCATGAATTACATTTGTAACTAATGCTTCTAAATTATCAGCATCATTCTTTTTTTCTTGTTGTATCTCTATATAAGGTGCTCTAATTTCTTTACTCATAAAACTAACTCTATTTCCAACTGGTTGAAATGTTTTTATTTCTCTTATTCTTTTTATTAGTACACTTATTTCAAATGGTTTTATTATGTAGTATTGTGCTCCTAAATCTATTGCTTTTTGTGTTATTTTTTCTTGTCCAACTGCTGATAACATTATACATATTGGTTTCTTTTCCATATTTGATTCATTTATTTTTTCCAAAACTCCTAGTCCGTCTAAATGTGGCATTATAACATCTAATATTGCTATATCTGGTTTAGTAATTGATATTAACTCAGATGCTTCTTCTCCATCTTTTGCTACACCTACAACTTCTAAATCTTGTTCTTCTTTTAAATACCCTAATAATGTCATAGCAAAATCTCTGTTGTCATCTGCTATTAATACTGTTATTTTTTTATCCACCTTTTTTCATCCTCCTGTTTAAATATTTTTGTAAAACTGGAAAAATTTTACAATTCAGATTATATTATTTCTTTATAAAATTTGCAATAGTTTTTTGGTAATTTTTTCCATTTATTGTAAATTTTTTCCAGTTAATGTATTTTTATTTAATTTATTGATTTAACTTTATACAAAAAGTGCAAATTAAAAATTACATTTTTTAATTTGCATCTACTTTTTTTCTTATGTTTTTTGTATTAATAATTTTATGTGATATAACATTACAATTATTACAATTTTTATCTAAAACTTTATCTAATTCCTCTTTAGTAACCTCTAAATAACATTTTATATTATTTTCATAAATAATATTTGAAATATTAATATTATTTTTTTTACAATAATATTTTAGCAATTCTAAATTAGAATACTCAATTTCCACTTCAACTTCTAACCCTAATGTTTCATTAGCAATTGTTGCATTTTCTATTACTTTTGTTGTTGCATCTGAATATGCTCTAACTAATCCACCAGTTCCTAGTAAAATTCCACCAAAATATCTAGTAACTATAATCAAAACATTACATAAATTATTTTTTGCTAAGATATTTAGCATTGGACCACCAGCTGTACCGACTTGGTTCCCCATCATCACTAAATCTTTCTAAAACACCATTATCAGTCATTATTCTATATGCAAAACAATTATGCCTAGCATCAAAATACTGTTTTTTTACATTTTTTATTATTTGTTGAGCTTGTTCTTCATTATTTATATAAAATAATGTTCCAATAAATTTAGATTTTTTTTCAACAATTTCATCTTCCAATTTTTCTTCTTCTATTGTAAAAAACATCTTTTTCTCCTTGTAAAATATATTTAATTATTTCCAGCCACAAATCCTGTTGAATATGCTATTTGCAAATTAAATCCACCTGTATATGCATCAACATCAATAATTTCTCCAGCAAAATATAAGCCTTGTACAATCTTTGATTCCATTGTTTTAGGATTAATCTCTTTAATAGAAATCCCCCCTGAAGTAACTATTGCTTCATTAATAGGTCTAAAATCTGTAATAACAACAGTAAAGTTTTTTAATAACTTAACTAATTTGGTTCTTTCTTGTTTTGTTATTTCATTTACTTTTTTATTTGGGCTAATTCCTGATAAACTAATGATTGGCTCTATTAGTTTTTGAGGTAATAATTCATTTAAACTATTTTTAAAAAACTTATTTTTATCTTTTTCAAAATCTCTTAAAACACGACTATCCAATTTTTCTTCATCTAAGGCTGGTTTTAAATCAATTTTTAAAATAATTTTTCCATTAGTTAATAATTCTTCAATGTTTTTATATCTTAGTAAATGTGCAGAACCACTTAATATTGTTGGACCAGATACACCAAAATGAGTAAAAATCATTTCTCCAAAATCTTCATAGATTGTTTTGTTTTTGTCAACATCTTGAAGCTTAATTTCAACATTTTTCAAACTTAATCCTTGTAAATCTTTACACAAATCAAGCGAATTTGCATATTTACTATTAAAAATATTTACATTATTTTTTTCTTTATCACGTATATTATTAACAACTAAAGGAACTAACGAAGGTACTATTTTAGTAATATTGTGACCTAAAGCTTTTGCAATAACATATCCATCTCCAGTAGAACCAGTTGCTTGATAACTATTTCCACCTGTAGCTAAAATCACTTTGTCAGCATTTTCAATAACTTTTTTACCATCTTTTAAGTATTGAACACCTGTTACTTTTTTAGTTATATTACTTGTTTTTGATAACTTATATGAAGTTTTTTGTCCTTCAATTTTATCTAGTTTATTAAAACCATTATTGTTATCTACAAAATTGTCATTCTCAAAAACATCATGTGTTATAATCTTTTCAACTTTTGCATTTGTAACAATCTTCACCTTCAAGCTTTTAAGCTCTTCCAAAAAAGCGTTTAAAACATCTATCGACTTATCACTAACTGGAAAAATTCTATTACCTCTTTCTTCTTTAACTTTAACATTATGTTTTTCCATTAAAGCAATAATATCCTTATTAGCAAATCTTTCAAAACAACTATACAAAAATCTTCCATTCCCAGGAACATTCTGAATAAACTCGGAAATATCCAAACTACTAGTAATATTGCATCTTCCCTTACCAGTAATCAGTAATTTTCTCCCAAGCCTTTCCATCTTCTCCAAAATTACAACATCATTTCCATTTCTAGCAGCAGAAATCCCAGCCATCATCCCAGCAGGTCCACCACCAATAACTACAACCTTCACAATTTATCCTCACTTTCAAATTATTAATTTTCTCCCTACAGTAGAGTAGGAGAAAATAATTAGGCAAACAAGAAAAATATATTAACACGCAGTAAGTGCGCAGTTTGGCGCTCCCATCTCATGTATTTCTCTCAAACTTCAACGCCAGCAAACGAACGGAGTGTTAATCATATTTTTTTTTTTGCATAATTATTTTCTCCGTTCCACTGCACAAGCAAAACTACAAATTTGAAATAGCCCTCATAACACCTAATTTCCCATACTCATAAGTTAATCCACCTTGCATAAATGCAATATAAGGTGGTCTAATAGGTGCATCACAAGAAAGCTCAATAGATGACCCTTGTGTAAAAGCCCCTGCAGCCATAATAACCTTATCAGTATACCCAGGCATATCCCATGGCTCTGGCACTGAACTTGAATCAACAGGTGACCCCTTTTGAATACCTTGACAATACTTTATAACCTTATCAGCATCTCCAAATTCAATTGTTTGAACAATATCTGATCTTCTTTCATCAAATCTAGGTACAGGTTTAAATCCTAAATCTTCTAACATTTTACTAGCAAATACAGCTGTTTTTAAGCTACTTCTAACAACGCTAGGAGCCATAAACAACCCTTGTAAAATTGATTTATTAACACCTTGACTTGGTCCAACTTCTTTTCCTTGTCCTGGAACTGTTAATCTTTCGGCAGATAATTCAACCAAATCACTTCTACCTGCAATATAGGCACCATTTGTAGCAATTCCGCCACCAAGATTTTTAATTAAAGAACCAACTATAACATCTGCGCCAAAGCTTGTTGGCTCATATTTTTCTACAAATTCTCCATAACAATTATCTATCATAATTATTACATCTTTATTAACCTCTTTTATTAATTTTACAACTTTTTCTATTTTGTCAAGCGTAATACTTTTTCTTGTTGCATAACCTCTAGAACGTTGTATTTCAATTAATTTTAAATCACCTTTTCCAACTCTTTCGGCTATTTTATCATAATCGAAATCATCATTTATCATATCTATTTGTTCATATTTTACTCCAAATGATTTTAACGAACTACTATTTTCTTCTATTCCAATTACTTTATCTAAAGTATCATAAGGTTTTCCACAAATGCTAAGCATTGTATCTCCTGGTCTTAAAAAAGCAAATAAAGCAACTGTTAAAGCATGGCTTCCTGAAATAAATTGATTTCTTACTAGGCAATCCTCTGCACCTAAAACCTCTGCAAAAACTTTTTCTGTAGTATCTCTTCCAACATCTCCATATCCATAACCTGTTGTTGTTCCAAAGTGCATATCAGATATATTGTATTTTTGAAATGCTTTTAATACTTTTGCTGTATTATATTCACATACTTCATCAATTTGTTTGAACACACCTTCAATATCTTTTTCAACTTTTTTTGATAATTCTACTACATTTTCATTGATTCCTAACTCTTTGTACATTTTTCTAACTTCCCTTCTATTTTCTTATTTTGCAATTATCATTTTTTTGCTTAACTATCTTCTAGTTAGCTAAATTTGTTAACAATGTTTATAAAAATTATTATTCACAAATGAAATATGGTTTACCATAATCTAAATCATATTCATAATATTTTCCTACAAAATTTGGATTATTTGATTCAATAACATACTCAGGCTCTAGGATAATCTCACCATTTGAATTAACAACTCCCCATTTGCCATCAGCCTTTATTCCAGCAAATCCATAGTTATTAAATTCTGTTACAAAATCATATTTAGGTTCAATAATTTGATTTCCTTGTTTATCAACAAAACCCCATTTTCCATTTTCTTTTTTGGCATATATATCTGCATCAAATGCATCTCTGTTTTCAATAATGTTTCCTTCAAAATCAATAAATTCAACATTATCATCTGATTGAAGAATGATATAGTTTTCCTTAATAATTACGTTTGCATTTTTCATACTTGTTAAGATTTTATCATTACAAATAATTGTAATTATATTTTTGTTATAATCTATCGCTTGTAAAAGTCTAGTATTAGATATCTTTTGAATACTGTCATATTTAAAATCTACAATTTTATTTCCATCAACATCAATAATTCCAAATCTTTTATTTTTGAAAGTGATGAAATAATTGTCATATATATATTCCAAATAATCATATTCATCTTGCTTTAACTCGTTTTTTGAAACATCTAAAACTTTAAATTTTTCATCACTAGTAATAGCAATAACATAATTATCATTTGTTGTTTGATTTAATCCAACAATATCTTCTAAATCAATTTTTTGATGTGTTTTATAATCATAAATTTCAATCTTATTTTCAATTTGGGCATTTATATATTTTCCTGAAATGTAAATGTTGTCATATTTTATATCATATTTTATATTACCATCTAAATCAGAAATACCTTGTTTTGAAGCTTGTTGTAAAATTAAAAATTTATTGCTTTTATCATATCCAATATCTTCATATTCATGTTTTAGAATATTATCATTATTTTTATATAGCCCTGCTTTGCCATTTTCAAATGCAACAATATACACATCATTACTAGGAATTTCAAGTCTATCTAATTGATCAAACTTTTCTTCTAAAACTTGTTTTCCCTGTCTATCAATATATCCATATTTATAATTATTTTCAGACCCAATTGCAACTATAAATCCAGAATTTCTATATTGTTGTTCATCTTGATAATAGCCATCTGATATGATTTTATCATACTTTTCATTAACAACTATTGCCCCATTTATATTCATAATTCCATACTTACCATCTTTTTTTACAAGAAGCAAACCTTCATTATACTCAAAACTATTTATTTCATCATATTTTGCTTTAACAACAATATTGCCTTGAAAATCAATCAATCCATATTTGCCTTTATCTGCATATTTTAAAACACTTTTTTCATATGGAATTTCACTTATACCTGAATCTAATTCTATTGCTTCAACAACAACATACTGATATAATATCTGCTCTGATTTATCATTTAGAACTTTAATTTGATATTGACTTTTTTCGGGATTATAGTCATATTTACAAATAAATACTGGTTTTGAAGGATTTGGAATTTGAATTTCATCATATTTTGATTGAACTACGATTTCACCATTTTTGTTAATAACACCAAATTTATTGTTTTCACTAAATAACATATAATTTATTTCTTTCACAACTTCAATTTGGTAGTCTAATCTTGCCTTATTATTTTTTAGTGCAAAAGCCACGCCAACTGTGATAATAACACAAATTACACTTATTATTAAAAGACCAACAAAAATGATTTTTTTATTCATATATACACCTTCTATTTTTAATTTTTCTTTTGATTATAATTATTAAAGACCTAATTTTACTGTATATTCTAATATCTCTTAATCCATTATATAAACTATATTTTCATCTGTCAATGAAAGTTAGCAAACTTTTTCCTTTATTTTGCTCGTTTTCACTAATTACCTTATTATTTGACATTTTATAAACGCCTAAAACACTAAAATATATAAAAATCGACAACACAAAACACGCAAAAAATTTGCCAATTGTAGTACAAAACCAATTCACTTTATGACATCACCTCACTTTCATTATTAAGTTTTAATTTTTCTGAAATACTGGGAAGATAAAATTAAATTTCCCAATTTGAAATAATTTTTTGAAATTAAAAATTTTTAATTGATTATTATTCTAGCATTTTTTTTGAGATTTGTAAATAGTTTTCAAAAAAAAATTAGAGCTCCCCCAAAAAATCAGAGCCAAATTGCCCATCCCCTTTTGCTCATCATTCATATCTTTTGAGTAGCCCAAGTTATAGAATTATGTAGCATAAAAAAATATATTAATACGCAGTAAGTGCGCAGTTTGGCGCTCCCACCTTCCGTCTTTCTCCCAAACACAAACGCCAGCAAACGAACGGAGTATTAATAATATTTTTTTATGCTACATAATTCTATAACTTGGGTGGCTGATTATAATCAACCTAGCTACAAATATGTCTCCTCGTCATCTCCAACAAATGCAACTTAGTAAACCCAATAACCTGAGTCTTAGCCCTATCTTTTTTCAAGCATTCCAATAGAAGATTTTGAACAATCTCCTCATCCTCTTTAGTATCCATATCTATATAATCAATAATAACAATTCCACCAATATCTCTTGCTCTAATTTGTCTTGCTATCTCAATAGTAGCCTCAGAATTTACTTTCAAAACAGTTTTTTCAATACTTTCTTTTCCAATAAACTTTCCAGTATTAACATCTATTGCAGTTAAAGCTTCAGTTTGATCTATTGTAATAAATCCTCCACAATTCAACCATACTTTTCTATTAGATATTTTTTCAATTTGTCTTTCTAAATTGTAAATATCCAAAATATTTTCTTTATTTTTTAATTCAACCTTTACATTTAAATTGTATTCACTAACAAGTTCTAAAACATTTTTATATACTTTTTCATTATTAACAATAATTTTATCTAAACCTTGATTTCCGATATCTAACAATAATCTTTTTATAATACTTCCCTTTTCATATAATAACTCAGGAGTACTATTTTCAAGCTTAATTAAACTCTCTGCTTTAGCTTTAACACTCTCATAAATATTAATTATATTATTTATATCCTCTTTTATTTCCGCTTCTGTAGCATTTACAGCCGATGTTCTAATTATAAAACCATAATTATTTATTTTCATACCTTCAACAATACTATATAATCTTTGTATCTGCTCATCATCTTCAATTTTCTGAGATATTGTTATAAACTCATTATTTGGAATCAAAACGACAAATTTTCCAGCAATATTCAAATTAGTTGAAACTTTAGCACCTTTTTTATCTGTCATATCTTTTTTTACTTCTACAATAACAGGCATACCTTTTTTCACATAATCTTTTATATTATATTTATTTAAATCTTCATTTTTATTTCCTGTTTGATTACTTACTTTTGGAAGAATATCTTTAATATGTAAAAAAGCATTTTTTTCGCTTCCGATGTCAACAAATGCAGCCTGCATTCCTGGTAAAATATCTGTTATTATTCCTAAATAAATATTTCCTTCTAATCTTTCTAAATTATCATATTCTTCATATTTTTCTATAAGAATACCATTTTCAATTACAGTAATAATGTTTTTATCTTTTGCGCAATTTACTATAATTTCCTTCATTAAATATACATTCTCCTTTTATATAATTAATTAAATTTATTCATTGCAATATCAACACCATTTTTTAATATTTCCTCAACTGCTTTTTCAGCAATATCAACACCTTTTTGCAAAATCTCATATTCTTCATCTGGTATATGTCCTATTACATAATTAATCAAATCATTTTTAAATTCAGGCATTCCTATTCCTACTCTAACGCGTGCAAAATCTGTAGTATTCAAACAACCAACAACAGATTTCATTCCATTGTGTGTACCAGGTCCTCCATTTTTTCTTATTCTTATTTTTCCAGGAGCTGTATCAATATCATCAAAAATAACTAAAATATCTTTATTTTCGACTTTATAAAAATTAACAAACTCGTAAACAGCTTCTCCGCTTAAATTCATATATGTTTGAGGTTTTACTAAAACAACTTTTTCATTATTTATTGTACCTGTTCCATATAAAGCTTTAAATTTGGCTTTATTTACTTGAATATCAAACTTTTCAGCTAATTTATTAATTACATTAAACCCCATATTATGCCTTGTTCTCGCATAATCAGCTTCTGGATTTCCTAAACCAATTATTAAATACATTTTTATTCCTTTCTAGTATTTGTTATAAAAAAATCTTCACACTTCTAAAATATACAATATCTCAATATGCATAAACTTTCATCTCTGAAGATTTTCTATTATACAAAAAAATTTTAAATCAAACACTCATTAATCTCATCTAGAGTAATCTTCCCCTGTCTTAAAATTACAGGCTTATTATCTATAACTTGAACAATTGTTGACCCTTCGCCTAATTTAGCTTTTCCACCATCAATGCAAATATCAACTTTACCATCAAAATCTTTCATAATTTCTACTGCGTCAACACCACTTGGCATGCCTGAAATATTAGCACTTGGAGCAACAATTGGCAAATTAAATTTATTCAAAATCTCTAAAATAATATTATTATCCGGAATTCTAACGCCTATTGTATCTTTTCCAGAAGAAACATAATCAAAAACCCCACTTTTCTTCTTTAGCACAACAGTAATTGGTCCAGGCATAAATTTACTAATAATTTTCCTTTCAATATCATTTGAAATAACAGCATATTTACTTATTTCATCAATATTTGAAACCAAAATACTCAAAGGTTTTTCATTAGGTCTTTTTTTTATTTCATAAATTTTTCTAACACTATCCACACAATAAGCATTTGCCCCAATTCCATACACAGTTTCTGTTGGAAAAATGATTATTCCGCCTTTTTTTAAAGTTTCTACACAATCAATCAATTCTTCATTATTTATACTTTTCTTCCAATCGTATAATTTTGTCATTTTCACACCTTCACATTTTACTTTTTAAACTATTACTTTATATTATATATTTAAAATTCTGACTAAGTTTAAAACTACCATCGCTCTTACTCTACATAATACGAAAAAAGTATACCATTTTCCTCCAAACTTGTCAATTACTAACCACAAACCACAGAATCGCTCGATACTCCCAAACGCAGAATTGCTCTATAACCCGAACATATCTATCCCCAAAACAGTAGAGTAGCTCCAATATCATAATTATGTAGCATTAAAAAATATATTAATACGCAGTGGAGTGCGCAGTTTGGCGCTCCCACCTAATGTCTTCATCCCCAACTCCAACGCCAGCAAACGAACGGAGTATTAATCATATTTTTTAATGCTACATAATTCTGATATTGGAGCGGCTAACTTAAATGAGATTGCTAAGCCCCAAAAACCTTAGGCACAAAAATAATTCCTCCAACAATAGCAGAACAAATCGCCCACACAAGCACCCCACCTGCAGCAACATCTTTTGCTATCTTAGCCTTCTCATTTTTATAAGGCATCACCATATCAACAACAGTCTCAATAGCCGTATTAAACATTTCTCCTCCAATCACACCAGCAAACAATATAACACACACTATCCACTCAACTGGCTCAATTTTAAAAACTAGTCCTAAAATAACAACTACAATAACAGCTAAAAAATGTATCTTCATATTTCTCTCTGCTTTCCAAGCACTAAAAATACCTGTTCCAGCATATTTAAAACTATTCAAAAATTTTTTAGCCTCTTTATTCAATTCTTCTTGTATTTCTTCTTTTTGCTTTAATTCCATTTTTACCACCTTACCTTAATTTAATTCCAACTTTTCATCCAAATATATTTTACTAATTAAACTAATTTCTTTAATACTTCCCTCTGGTAAATCAAAAGAAAAAATCTTTTTAGCTGGAGAAGATATAATATATCTAATCGCATCAACAGTGGTTGCACTCATGCTAATTGCTGATTTATCAACTTTTCCACAATTTGCACATTTAAATCCATTATCAGCAATACTAAAATAAGCAATGTTCTCTTCACTATCGCAGTTTACACATTTTTTAACCTTTGGCATAAACCCTAATAAACACAATAATCTAATTCTAAAAACTGATGCAACCAAATCTAAATTTTTATCTGTTTCAGAAATAACATACAATGTATTTAGTAACAACTGCAAAATTCTATATGTATTCTGGTTTTCATCTGTAACACTATCAACTATTTTGCAAAGTTGAACAGCATAATTAAGTTTGTCCAAATCAGTTCGCAAATTATAAAAAATCTCAATAGTATCACATGAATTAATATTGTAACTATTATTTCCTTTAAAAATCAGATATTCTCCAAAGCAAAAAAATTGAGTACCTGCCATAAGCAGGCTCTTTGGCCTTCTTGCTCCTTTTGCAGCACACCCAATTTTTCCACTTGGAGTTAATATTGTAACCATTTTATCAAAATCGCCCATTTTACTCTCTGATATTATCAAGCCCTTGGTTTTTATTATCCCCATATTCATTCACCTTTATATTATCATTTACAATCATATTTTTTTCAATATTTTTTACAGCCATTAATTCCATAAAAGTATTAATATTTCCTGTATTTTTAAAAGTATTCCACGCTAATTGTTTTATCATATGCATACACTCCTTATCAACAAAGCTTTTAATTTGACTTTTGTTCAAATTTTACTTCATTGTTATCTTTTGCTTTTTTGTTATTTGTTATTCATATTTATATAACTTTTTATTTTTATTCTAAAAATTCTCACATTAAATATATTTATAAAAAATAAATATATTTTTTAGTTCTACTGTGGCTTAAATTTTTTCACTAGATTATCATTATTTTGCCAATCTTCTTTAACTTTAACCCATATTTTCAAATTTACTTTTGTATCCAACATTTTTTCCAAATCTTGTCTTGCATAAGTTCCAATTTTCTTAAGCATATTTCCATTTTTTCCAATAATAATTCCCTTATGTGATTCTCTTAAGCAATAAATTGTTACATCTACATCATAAATTCTTTCTTTATTTTGAGTTTTTCTAGTTTTCATTTTTTCAGTTTCAACATAAATTCCATGAGGAACCTCATCATCTAATAATCTCAAAGCTTTTTCCCTTATAGTTTCTTCAACTAACTGTCTTAAAGTTTGATCTGTGTATTCCTCAATATCATAATATGCTGGACCTGGTTTTAAGTTACTTTCTATTTCTTTAATAATTACATCTAAATTTTTATTTTTTGTTACTGAAACTGGAATTACAGCTTTAAAATCATATTCATCTTTATATAAATCAATTAACCTAGCTAAATGCTCTTTTGTAACAAGATCTATTTTATTAATAATTAAAATAGTTTTTATTTTAGCCTCTTTTATTTTATCTAAAATAATTCTATCGCCTTTTCCGATTTCATCAGAAGTTGCATCAATAACAAATAATGTAATATCGACTTCGCTTATAGCACCAAAAGCAGTTTCAACCATAGTATTCCCAAGCTTTGTTTTAGGTTTATGAATACCTGGTGTATCTATAAATATTATTTGAGAATTCTCATTATTTACAATTGCTCTTATTGCAGTTCTTGTAGTTTGTGGTTTATTTGCAATTGCAGCAACTTTTTCACCAACTAAACTATTTATTATACTTGATTTTCCTACATTTGTTCTACCAACCATAGATACAAATCCAGATTTAAATTCTTGCACTATTTTACTTCCTTTCTTGATCAATTGGGGACGTGTCCCAGCTGTGCATTTTGCACAATTTGGGACACATCATTTGCAAATGATGTGTCCCAAATTGTGCAAAATGCACAGCTGGGACACGTCCCCAATTGATC
>CAMEHU010000029.1 GCA_945917765.1 uncultured Lachnospiraceae bacterium
ATCGTCTTAGAGGATGTGTCCCCAATTGTGCAAAATGCACAGCCGGTACACGTCCCCAACTGATCAGGGAGGCGATAAGTATGAAAAAAGAAATCATCAATGAAAAACAAAAGCTAGTAGAATCAAACTTAAAAGAAAACAGTAAGTTAGATGTTGAAAAATTATTTCAAAAATTTAACACGTCTTATGCAGGAATTAGTATTGTTGAGGTTGAAGATAGGCTCGACCAATATGGCAAAAATACTATAGAAATTAAAAATGAAAATACATTAGCACATAAATTAAAAGAAGCTTTTATAAATCCTTTTAATATTGTTTTAATGTTGGTTGCTGTAATTACATTTGTAACTGATGTAATTATCGCAACTAAAAAAGATTATGCTACTTTTTGCTTGATTATTGGAACGGTTCTAATTTCAGCAATAATATCGCTTATGCAACAAACAAAATCTGATAATGCAGCTAAAAAACTTAAAAAAATGATTACAAACAAAATGGAGGTTATCAGAGATGAAGTTCAGTCCACAATAGATGTTGAGGAAATTGTTCCAGGGGATATAGTAAAGCTTTCTTCAGGAGATATGATTCCAGGTGATGTTAGATTTTTAGAGGTAAAAGATTTGTTCATTGATCAAGCATCTTTAACAGGTGAATCAAATCCGGTTGAGAAATTCAGCACTTGTAATAATGATGATAACATAACAGACATATCAAATATCGGCTTTATGGGCACTAATATAATAAGTGGTAGAGCTACAGCAATTGTGCTTACAACAGGAAATAATACTTATTTTGGAAGTATGGCAAAATCTTTATATAGTGTAAATGAGAAGAATAGTTTTGAAAAGGGTGTTGATAGTATTTCAAAATTATTAATTAGATTAATGGTTATTATGATTCCAATTATTCTTGTTGCGAATTTGATAACTAAAAATGATATATTATCATCAATTATTTTTGCAATTACAATTGCAGTTGGTTTAACACCTGAAATGTTACCAGTTATTATGACTTCAACACTTGCAAAAGGGGCTGTTGAAATGTCTAAAAAGAAAACTATTGTTAAAAGACTAAGTGCTATTCAAACTTTTGGGCAAATGAATATTTTGTGTACAGATAAAACGGGAACTTTAACTGAGGATGAAGTTGTTTTAGAAAAATATATGGATGTTTCAGGAAATGAAAGTTTACGTATATTAAGACATGCATTTTTAAATAGTTATTTTCAAACAGGACTTAAAAATTTAATAGATGTTGCAATTATTTCAAGAGCTGAAAAAGAAAAATTAAATGTTTTAAAAGAAAAATATATAAGAGAAGATGAGATTCCTTTTGATTTTTCAAGAAGGAGAATGAGTGTTGTTTTAAAAGATGATACAGGAAAAAGGCAATTAATTACAAAAGGTGCTGTTGATGAAGTTATGTCTATTTGTTCATATATTGATATAGATGGAAAAGCTATAAAAATGACTGATGAACTAAGAAAACAAGCATATGAGGTATATGAAAAAAATAATCAAGATGGTTTAAGAGTTTTGGCGATTGCTCAAAAAAATCATATTCACGGTGTTGAAACATTTGGCACAGGTGATGAAAGTGATATGGTTTTGATAGGATTTGTAGGCTTTTTAGACCCACCAAAGCAAAGCGCAAAACAAGCTATAACAGCGTTAAAGGCGCATGGGGTCGATACAGTAGTTTTAACAGGTGATAGCGAAGGAGTGGCATTAAATGTATGCAAAAAGGTTGGTATAACTGTAAAAAATAGGCTGACTGGAAAAGAAATTGAACAATTAACAGATGAACAGCTAAAAGAAAAAGTTAAAGATTGTCACTTATATTCAAAATTATCGCCACTTCAAAAACAAAGAATTGTAAAAATTTATCAAGAAAACGGAAATACAGTTGGATATATGGGAGATGGAATCAATGATAGCCCTCCTTTAAAACAGGCTGATGTAGGAATTTCAGTAGATACAGCTGTTGATATAGCAAAAGAAACTGCTGATATTATCTTGTTAGAAAAAGATTTGAATGTGTTAGAGCAAGGAGTTATTACAGGAAGAAAAACTTTTACAAATCTTCTAAAATATTTGAAAATGGCTACAAGCGGAAATTTTGGAAATATGTTATCAATTATAATTGCAAGCATATTTTTGCCATTTTTACCACTATTGCCAATACACATTTTAATACAAAATTTACTAAATGACTTCGCTCAACTTGGTATGCCTTTTGATAATGTTGATAAGGAATATATTCAAAAGCCTAAAACCTGGAACACAAAAGGACTAAAAAAATTCATGTTTGCATTTGGTGCAATAAGTATGATTTTAGATATAGTGTGTTTTGGAATTTTATGGTTTATATTAAAATTTAACACTCCTGAAAAAGCAGTATTATTCCAAACAGGTTGGTTCGCATTTGGAATATTATCACAAACTTTAATAATTCATATGATTAGAACTAGTAAAACACCTTTTATAAAAAGCAAATCATCTAAACAGTTATTAATTTCAACTTTTACGATTGTTGTGATTATGCTTATTATTACATTTACAAATATTGCAACGATTTTTGATTTGAGTAAATTACCTGCCATATATTTAGGCTGGATGGTTGTTTTGATGGTTGTTTATGTTGTGTTTATTCAGGTTTATAAGAGGTTTTATATTAAGAAAAATGGGGAGTGGTTGTAAGTTTTAAATTTTAGTACCTCCCCAAAAATATCGTTCAAAAAATTAAAGAATAATACAAATCAATCCGCCACTACCTTCATTAACAATTCTTTCCAAAGTTTCTTGCAACTTACATTGTGCATCTTCAGGCATTCTTGATAACTTGTTTTGTAAGCCTTCATTTACAAGTTCATGCAAGCTTTTTCCAAAAATATTAGATTCCCAAATTTTCTTAGGGTCACTTTCAAATTCGGAAAGTAGGTAATTAACTAATTCTTCAGATTGTTTTTCACTTCCAACAATAGGAGAAACTTCAGTTTCAATATCAGCTTTTATTAAATGAATAGATGGTGCAGTTGCTTTAAGTTTTACGCCATATCTTGAACCTTGTTTAACCATTTCAGGTTCATCTAAAATAAGCTCATCCATTGAAGGAGTTACAATTCCGTAGCCTTTGGCTTTAACTTCTTCTAAAGCATATGCAATTTTGTCATATTCTTTTTTAGTTCTAGAAAACTCAGCAATTGTTGCAAACAAATCACCTTCATTTGATATTTCAACACCAGAAATTTCAGTAATGATTTTATAAAACAGTTCATCGTGTAAATTAATTGTTATATTAACTTCACCAGTTCCAAGTTTGATTTCATTTAAAACAGAAGTGTTTATAACCTCTGTATTTTGCAATTTACCAATAGTTCCATCAATGTGTTTTAAAATTTTCACATTTGAACAAGCATCTTTTATTTCAGTAAATAGTTCTTTTTTTAACCAATGATTTTCGTCTAATCTATCCGCCCATTTTGGAAAATTGATGTTGATTCTTTCAATAGGAAATTCATACAAAATTTTACTGAAAATATTATTGATATCATCTAATTCTAAATTTGAGCAATCGGTTGGTATTACTGCTGTTTGGTATTTTTCTTCTAATTTTTGAGCTAGATTTTTTGTTGATTCAGAATATGGTGAATCACTGTTTAAAAGAATTATAAATGGTTTATTTAATTCCTGTAATTCTCGAACAACTCTTTCTTCAGCTTCTACATAATCTTCTCTTGGAATATCTGTGATACTGCCATCAGTTGTTACCAAAATTCCAATTGTAGAATGTTCTTGAATAACTTTTTTTGTTCCAATTTCAGCAGCTTGTTCAAAAGGAATTTCTTCATCAGACCAAGGCGTTTTAACCATTCTTGGCATATCATCTTCTAAATAACCAATTGCATTATTAACCAAATATCCAACACAGTCAACAAGCCTTGTTTTTAATGAAATGTTGTTTCCAATCGAAATTTCGACAGCTTCATTTGGAATAAATTTTGGCTCAGTTGTCATAATAGTTCTACCACCAGCACTTTGAGGCAACTCATCTCTGGCTCTTTCTTGTTTATAGCTGTTATCGATGTTTGGAATTACAAGCAAATCCATAAATCTTTTTATAAAAGTAGATTTTCCTGTTCGAACTGGCCCGACTACTCCAACATAAATATCGCCATCTGTTCGTTTGGCAATATCTTCATATAGTTTAAAATTATTTTCCATTTATAATTCCTCCTTAAATGTTTGTCTGTTTAAACTTTATTAAAGTATATTAGGGGAGGTTTGAGTTTATGACTAAATTGTGAGACTTTTGAGGACGGAGATTTTTTAAATTGGAGGGCGGAGAATTGAAATTGGGGACGGAGAAGATTTTAAATTTTTGAAATTGGGGACGGAGAAGATTTCAAAAATTTAAAATCTTCTCCGTCCCCAATTTAAAAAATTTCGAATCTTCTCCGTCCCCAATTTAAAAACTTGCAAATTTTTATCAAATATGCTATCATAAGCATACTATAAAGTAAAAATAATAATAGTAAAGGAAAGAGGAAAATGGAAGAAAAAGCTATTGAAATACTTAAGAAATTTAATCAAGAGCACATAATTGATTGGATGAACAAATTAAATGATGAAGAAAAAAGTAAACTAATAAAACAAATAGAAACTCTAAACATTAAACAAGTTATTGATTTATACAATAATTTAAGTAAAACATTTGAAATAGGAAATAAAAAAATAGAAAAAATTTCAGCAGTAGATGTTGATAAAATATCTAAAGAAGAATTTGATAATTATAAAAACACAGGAATTGATATTATAAAAAGTGGTAAATATGCAGTAGTTACAATGGCTGGTGGTCAAGGAACAAGACTTGGACATAAAGGACCAAAAGGAACTTTTAAAGTTGATGTAAAAGATGGAGAAAAATATTTATTCCAAATAATAGTAGAATCATTACAAAAAGCAAATGAAAAATATGGAATAGTGATTCCATGGTATTTAATGACAAGTGAAGAAAATAATGACCAAACATTAGCTTTTTTGGAAGAACATAATTATTTTGGATATCCACAAGAAAAAGTAAAATTATTTAAACAAGGAAAAGCACCATTAATTTCAACTGAAGGTAAATTGTTAATAGGAAAAGATAAATTAATAAAAGAAGCTTCTGATGGAAATGGAAGTATTTATAAATCTTTAAAAGTAGATGGAATGCTTGAAGATATGGAAAACAACAATATTGAATGGATATTTGTTGGTGGTGTTGATAATATTTTATTAAAAATAGTTGATCCATTATTAGTAGGAATCACAATTTCACAAGGAAATCAAATAGCATCTAAATCAGTAATAAAAACTAATCCAAGAGAAAGAGCTGGAGTTTTCTGCAAAATAGATGGAAAACCAGGAATTATAGAATATTCTGAATTACCAGAAGAAATGGTTGAAGAAGTTGATGAGCATGGAGACTTAGTATTTGGAGATGTAAATATTTTAAGCCATTTATATAATATAGAAGCATTGGAAAAATTAGCTGATAAAGAAATGCCATATCATATTGCTGAAAAAAAATCAGAGTATTTAGATGAAAATGGAAATTTAGTAGAACCTGAGAATAAAAATGTTTATAAATTTGAAGCATTTATATTTGATGCATTTGCAAATTTCGATGATATGAGTATTATGAGAGTTAAAAGGGAAGAAGAGTTTGCTCCTATAAAAAATAAGGAAGGAAATGATAGCCCTGAAACTGCGGTTAAGTTATATAATGCTAGAGATTAAGGGTGGAATTTTTGAAACTTTTGAAACTTTCGAAATTTTTGAAACTTTTGAAACTTTTGAAACTTTAGAAGATGGTCTTGCTTTGTTTCATTTAAAAAGGGAAACAAGTGCACTAGAGAAAAATTGATAGTAAAATTGGCAATTTGGCATGATTAAATTCATACCAAATTGCCAATTTTTTTAACTTTTCTCTAGGCTATTTAGATTAAAAATGCCTTAAACGTTTTTTTAAAGTATCTTTATCCGCCAAACATCCCTACATTCCTTGTTCACCAGGCAAGAAATAATCAACAACTCCGTAAACTAATGCACCAATAATTGCAGCTATCCATGAAATTGAATATCCTGCAACAAAATATTGAGTCACATATAAAACAACGGCAGCAAGTACAAAACCTACAAAACCTTTACCAAAAGAACTTGCATGTAAACCTGTAAATCTTGTTATTAAAAAATCTATTACAGTAAGCACAATTGTAGCAGCAGCTAGTGCCCAAATACTATTTATTGTAAAACCAGGTGTGAAAAATGCAGTAATTGCCAAAACAATTGCAGCTGTAATTAATCTACCTACTATTTGCCAAACTGTATTAGCTCCACTATTTGAACGAGCATTTACTTGATTATCTGACATATGAATGACCTCCTTATTAAAGAATGGCGTAATTTTTGAAATTACGTTCATTTTTATTATTTACAAAAAATTTTTTTCTATGCTTATTCATGAATAATCTTTTTAAGAAATTGGCAAACTAAAATAAAATTTGCAAAAAAATGCACAATTGGGGACGCGTCCCTGCTGTGCATTTTGCACAACAGGGACGCGTCCCCAATTGTGCAATGAAGGAGAGATAATTTATGTTAGTATTATTTATCAGATCAATTCTAATATACATAATTGTATTACTCGTTATGAGGCTAATGGGAAAAAGGGAAATTGGTCAATTACAGCCGTTTGAATTAGTTATTTCTATAATAATAGCTGATTTGGCAGCTATTCCGATAAGTAATAGTGGAATACCGCTTACAAATGGTATAATACCAATTTTAGGGCTTTTGGTTATGGATTTAATAATATCAGTAGGAAATATAAAAAGTTTGAAATTTAGACAGATGATTTCTGGGAAACCTTCTATTTTAATTTTTAGGGGAAAAATAAATGAAGAGGTGTTACGAAAGGAAAGATTTACAATTAATGAATTACAGGAGCGATTAAGAGATAAAGACATAATGAATCTTGGAGATGTTGAATATGCTATTTTAGAAACAAGCGGTCAGATAAATGTTATTCAAAAACCGAGTAAAAGAAATACTATACCTGAGGATTTTAACATACAACCTGAATATGAGGGGATTTCGTATGATTTAGTAATAGATGGAACAATTATGTATGATAATTTAAAAATATTAGGAAAAGATTATAAATGGCTAAAAAAAGAGGTGAAAAAATTTGGATATAATCCAGAAGATGCATTAATTGTGACAATTGATGGTAAAGGTCAGTTTTTTTCTCAGAAGAAGGATAATCCTGAAAAAGACACAAGAAACAAGTAAGGAGTATAATGATGAAAAAGGAGATAATAACTATTTGTATTATAATTATTTTAATTGTAATAGCACATGCTGTTACACAAATTTATACACAAAATTTTTTTGATAGTATTTCTGAAGATTTAAGCATAGTTGAAGAAAAGATGTTAAGTGAAGTTGATGATAAAAATGTAGTGTATGATGTTAAGAATGATAAAGATGATAGCGATGACAAAACTTCTGAAAAAACAATAAATAAAGCTGAAATTGAAGATGACATAAAAAATGTAGAAAAGAAATGGAGAGAAAAATATAATTACTTTGCAAATTTTGTTGAGCATGATGAATTAGAAAAAGTTGAAACACAGTTAATTTCGATTAAAGCAAATGCAGGGGTTGGCAATTTTGATAAATGTGTTGATGAAATTGAAAAATGTAAGTTTATTATAAAGCATATAGAAGAAAAAGATTCACTAAAAATTGTAAATATTTTTTAAAAGTTATGTAAAGCAAAAAGCTAAATGTAAATCCTGCAATTTCTAGAAAAGTGTTAAACTGTAACAAAGTATTCAACAAATTTTAAAGAAAGGCTTTATTTTTTAGCGATTTTATACTATAATTATATTATGTAACAAAATTGAAAGGGGAAAGAACTTTGTTAATAGATGATAAAGAGTTTGAGGAAATAATAGAAGATATTATACAAAATCAAACTGTTCAAAAGATGAAGGATTTTAATCAACATTATGATACATCATGCTTCGAACATTGTAGAAATGTTGCATATATAAGTTATAAAATTAGTAAAAAATTAAAATTAGATTATAGAGCAAGTGTAAGAGCTGGCATGTTACATGATTTGTTTTTGTATGATTGGAGAAAACGAGAAGATGGAAGAAAAGGATTACATGCTTTCACACATCCTAAAACATCAGTAGAAAATGCCAAAAAACTTTTTGAATTATCTGAAAAGGAAGAAGATATTATAATAAAACATATGTGGCCATTAACTATCAAATTACCAAAGTATCCAGAAAGCTACATTATCACTATAGCGGATAAATATAGTGCAATATGTGAAAGTTGTAGATACTATCGCGAAAGTATATTTTCTAAGAAATTCCTAAGATATGCATATATTGTTTTAGGTTTGCTTATTGTGAAATTTTAAATTAACAAATCCATAAAACAATAAAGTAATAAAACAATAAATCAATATAATTATAAAAAAAGATAAAAAACAAAACTTTTGTTCACTTTTTTATTGACTATTACTCACTATTAATGTTAAAATATATATAGTGATTTTGTTATAAAGGGGTGATAATATGCAATCTGTAAAAACGAATAATAACACACTTGAAAAACAAATTGAACTAATAATTGAAGATTTAAAAGAACTAAGAAAAGAACAAATAAATACATTAATGGTATTACAAAAAAATCATAATACATATATGAAAAAGCTTGATAAACTTCAAGAGTACAATAAGATATCTGATATGACAAATCAATTGTTCGAAAAAAGATTATACGGAATTGAAAGTGCTCTTAAGGAGATTAACAAATGATTATGATTAAATTAAAATTTCACAAAAGAATATTTATAAAATAAAAGTGGTTTATATTTTTTATAAACTACTTTTGATTTTGTAAATGGATAAGAGGCAATATATAAATAGTTAGGATTATACAAAAAATGTTATATAATAACATTATTGTAAACGAATAAATGGATTAATAAATGTAAAATCAGAAAGGAGTTGAACCATGAAAAACATAAAAGACTATGATTTAAAAGATTTAGAAAAAGAATTTGAAGAAATGGGAGAAAAAAAATACAGAGCTGGGCAAGTTTTTCAATGGTTATATATTGAAAAAGTAAAAAGCTTTGATGAAATGACTAATTTATCTTTAGATTTAAGAGAAAAATTAAAACAAAACTTTACAATATGTAATTATAATATAATAAGAAAACAAGAATCATCAGATGGTACAAAAAAATACTTATTTGATGTGCTAGATGGAAATGCTATTGAAACAGTTTTGATGCAATATCATCATGGAAAAACAGTTTGTGTATCAACTCAAATTGGCTGTAAAATGGGATGTAAGTTTTGTGCATCAACAGGAATAAAATTTATAAGAAATCTATCAGCAGGTGAAATTGTTGAACAAATATTAGCTGTTGAGCAAGATATTGGTGACAAAATATCTAACATTGTATATATGGGAATTGGTGAACCACTTGATAATTACGATAATGTTATAAAATCAATTAGAATTATGAATAATCAAAAAGGTTTAAATATAGGAGCTAGACATATAAGTGTATCAACAAGTGGATTGGTTCCTAAAATATATGATTTGGCAAAGGAAAATATTCCATGTACATTGTCAATTTCATTACACGCTACAACAGATGAAAAAAGAAGCAGTATGATGCCTGTAAATAATGCATATAATATTGCTCAATTATTGCAAGCATGTAAAGATTATATAAAAACAACTAACAGGAGAATTTCATTTGAATATGCTTTAGCTAAAGATAATAATGATAATTTAGAAGATGCAAAAAGATTAGTAAAACTATTAAAAGGAATGTTATGTCATGTTAATTTAATTCCAATTAATAAAATCGAAAATGGTGCTTTTGTAAAAAGTACAAATGAAAATATTATTAAATTTAGAGATTATCTTAATGATAATGGAATTGTGGCAACAATTAGGAGAGAATTGGGCTCTGATATAGAAGCGGCTTGTGGCCAATTAAGACGAAAAAATTTAGAAAAATAAATTATTAAAAAAACGCAGTTTGCCATTGTAAAAAAAATAATAATAGGATAAAATATACTTGTAAAAATTAAATTAATAATATATAAATATACATAATAGACAAAGGAACTTTTAAAGGAGGATTTATGAGAGCATTTGGAAAATCGGATATAGGAAGAGTTCGTGAGATGAATCAAGATAGTTTTTTTATTTCATCACCAGAAGATAAATTACAATTATTTATTGTGGCTGATGGAATGGGAGGATATAAAGGTGGAGAAGTTGCTAGTAAATTAGCTGTTGAAACATCAAAAAGTTATATTATAAACAACTTTGACACAATTGAACATGATAAAGAAAGTATTTTAAAACTAATAAGAAGTGCTATAGAATATGCTAATTTGGCTATTTTTGAAAAATCAAAACAAGTGCCAGAATTAGAAAATATGGGAACTACAATAGATATTTGTTTAGTAATTTCAAATAAAGTTTTTATTGGTCATGTTGGAGATAGCAGAGTTTATAGAAAGAGAAAAGAATTTTTTAGAAAGTTAACAACTGATCATAGTTATGTTCAAAAATTAGTATCAGATGGTACAATTACAAAAGAAGAAGCATATAATCATCCTAAGAAAAATATGCTTATAAAAGCACTAGGATGCTCACCTTTCGTAGAACCAGATGTAACAGTAAAAGGATTTTTAAAAGATGACATTTTATTGATGTGTTCTGATGGTTTAACAAACATGTTAAGAGATGAAGAAATAGTTAATATAATTAATCAAAATCCAATAGAGGCTTGTAATAGACTTGTTAGCAAAGCAAATGAAAATGGTGGACTTGATAATATTACAGCTGTAATTATTTTATAAGGAGAGAATTACATATGAATATAGAAGGTAGAATAATAGGTAATAGGTATGAAATAATTGAAAAAGTAGGCAGTGGTGGAATGGCTACAGTGTATAAAGCTAGAGATACTATTTTAAATAGATTTGTAGCTGTTAAAGTTTTAAGAGATGAATTCACTACTGATGAAGAATTTATCAAAAGATTTAATACAGAGGCACAATCAGCTGCTAGATTAACACATCCAAACATAGTATCTGTGTTTGATGTAGGTCAAGAATATAATATTTACTATATTGTAATGGAATTAATTCAAGGTAAAACTTTAAAACAAATTATTAGCGAAGAAGGAGCTTTACCATGGAAGTGGACTGTAAATATTGCAATTCAAATTTGTTCAGCTCTAGAAATGGCACATAAAAATGGAATTGTACACAGAGATATTAAGCCACATAATATTATAATTACAGAAGATGGAATAGCAAAAGTAACTGATTTTGGAATTGCCAAAGCTGTATCTAATTCAACAATTACTGCATTTGGAACAACAATTGGTTCTGTACATTATTTTTCACCAGAGCATGCTAGAGGTGGATATACTGATGCTAAATCAGATTTATATTCACTAGGTGTTGTAATGTATGAGATGATAACAGGAAAAGTTCCATTTGATGCTGATACACCAGTATCTGTTGCATTAAAACATATGCAGGAAGAGCCTGTTGAGCCAATACAATTAAATTCAAGAGTTCCAGCAGCTGTTAATGAAATTATTTTAAAAGCAATGAAAAAAGATACTAGTGAGAGATATAGCTCTGCAACAAATATGATGAAGGATTTAAGTTTAGCTCTAAAAAATCCAAGCGGGAACTTTGTTCATCAAGGAACAACAGGTCAATTTACAAAAGTAATACCAACAATTTCAGAAAATATTGTAAGTGAAAATAGATACAAATCAGGTGATAAAGAAAATGAGGTTGAGCAAGAAGAAAAGAAGCAAAACTTTATTTCTAGATATCTAGAAGAAAACCCAGAAAAGAAACCTATTGTATATATTGGTATTGGTATAATAACGATTGTGCTTTTATCACTAATATTATGGGGAAGCATTAAAATCGGACAAAATTGGGGAGACTCTGGAAAGAATGTACAACAAGAGGTTGTTGCATTGCAAGATTTTACATCTAAAGATAAAGAAGAAGCAGTAAAACAAATAAAAGAATTAGGATATCAATGTGAAGTAGAAGAAGTATATAGTGACGAAGTAGAAGAAGGAAAGGTTATTTCACAAATTCCTGTACCTGGCTCAGAATATAATCCAAAAGTTAATAGACCAATAAAATTAACTGTAAGCAAAGGCGCAAAAATGGTTAAAATGCCTAAAGTTAAAGGATTACAAATTGATGAAGCTATAGAAGAATTGAAAAAATATGAATTAGAAGTAAAAGAAGAAAGAGAAGAAAGTAATACTGTTGAAGAAGGAGTAGTAATAAGACAAGAAATTGAAGAAAATACAGAAATAAACGCAGGAACAACTGTAACATTATATGTTAGTAAAGGACCTAAAAAAGTTTCAGTAGCATCTGTAGTTGATAGAGATATTGAAGAAGCTAAAAAGATTCTTACAGAAAGTTCTTTAGAAGTTAATGTTATTTATTCTGAAGATACAACAAAATCAAATGGAGTTGTTTTAAAACAAAGCCTTGATGTTGGAAGTGTTGTTGAAGAAGGAACAGCAATTACTTTAACTGTAAATAAAATTCAAGAATTAAAAGAGGGTACAATTAATATCAATGTTAAATCTATAACAGGATATAAAGAGCCTACAACAGCTTCAACTACTGATTCAAAAGAAAATACAGACGGTTCAGATAAAGATAAGGACAAAGAAAAAGAAACAAAAACAGAGACTAAAAAACCTCAAAATGTTAAAGTAATGGTAAAAGTTGATGAAGAAACTGTATATAAGCAAGATGTTCTTGAAAATACTGAAAATCTAAATGTTACAATAAAAGCAAAAGGTGTTGTTCAAATTAAAGTATATGTAAGTGATGTTAGATATGCAAATGAACAAATGGATATGAACAGTGATAATAGAGTTTTAAATGTTAAAGGACAATATTAATAACTTCAATTAAAGGAGAAAAAATGTCAAAAGGATTAATAATCAGCAATATTTCTAATATGTATGAAGTAGAAGATATTGAAAATGGAAATATAATAAAATGTATTCCAAGAGGAAAATTTAAAAAAGATGAAATAACTCCAGTTGTAGGAGATAAAATAGAATTTGAATATCAAGAAGATGAAACTGGAGTTATTAATCAAATTTGTGAAAGAATTAATTATATTAAAAGACCTAAAATGTCAAATCTTACTCAATTGATTTTTGTTATTTCAATGAAAATGCCAAAACCTGATTTATTATTATTAGATAAGCAGTTAGCATTTGCAGAATTTAATAAAATAAAACCAGTTATATGTTTAAATAAAATAGATTTGGAAAATGAAAAAATTATAAATGAAATTTCAGAAATATACACAAAAATTGGTTATAAAGTTATTAAAACAAATGCGAAAACAGGAGAAGGTGTAACAGAAATATGCAAATGTTTAGAAAATAATGTTACAGCATTTTCAGGAAATTCTGGAGTTGGAAAATCTACATTGATAAATAATATATTTAAAGATATTTTAACTCAAGAAGGTGAAGTAAGTAACAAAAATAAAAGGGGAAAAAATACAACAACTGCAATAAAATTATATAAAATTGACGATAATTCATATATTGCTGATACACCAGGATTTTCAACATTTGACATATATGAAATTCCAAGTGAAGATTTAGCACATTATTTTATTGATTTAGCTAAGTATATTAAAGATTGCAAATTTGTTGGATGTACACATATAAAAGAAGATGAATGTGGAATAAAAAATGCTTTGGAAAATAAAAAAATTAATAGCCAAAGATATGAAACATATTGTAAATTATATACTGAATTAAAAGAAAAGGAGCAACACAAATGGTAGAAATTTCAACTTCAATATTAAGTGTAGAAAAAGAAAAAATAATAAAAACTATATATAATCTTGAAACAGCAAAAACAGATTATTTTCATATTGATGTTATGGATGGTGTTTTTGTTGAAAATGATACAACTGAAAAAATGGTTGAATACTGTGATTATTTAAGTAATATTACAAATATTCCATTAGATGTACATTTAATGGTTGCAGATCCACAAAAATATATTGATATGTTTTTACCATATAATCCTAATATAATTACAATACATTATGAAGCTATCAAAGATAAAAGTGAACTTATTGATATGCTAGATTATATAAAGTTAAATCACTGCAAAGCCGGTTTATCAATAAAGCCAAATACTGACGTTGCTGAAATTACTGATTTACTTGAAGTTGTACACGTTGTATTAGTAATGACTGTTGAACCAGGAAAAGGTGGGCAAAAGTTAATTGATACAACATTAGATAAAATTAAAACAATTTCAGAAATAGCAAAGCAAAAACAATTAGATATTATTATTGAGGCTGATGGTGGAATAAATTTAGATAACATAGAAAATGTTAAAAAAGCTGGAGCAGAAATTATTGTTTCCGGAACAGGAATTGTTAATTCAGAAGATTATAATGAAACAATTAAAAGAATGAAAGCATAAAAATAACATAATTTAGAGTTAGAATATATTAATATAAAAAGTGTGTATTAAATTAAAATGTAAAAAAACTTGATTATAATAATCCAAAATTTGAGTATTATAATCAAGTTTTTATATTTCGTTTATTTACATTTATTAGGGTTATGTAATAATTCAAGAATTTCTGGGTATATTTTTTCTGCATTGTTTTTCCAATTATCAACTATATCTTTTGCTTGTTCACGAGAATAAGCAAATGTTTTTACTTCAAATACTGTTTCATTATTTTCTACTATTTTACAATTAATCATGTAATTATTTTCGTTTTTAGGTGTGTATTCAGCAATAATAGAATGTTCTTCTTCAACAGTTTCTAAAGTTGATTTTAAATTGGTGTCAACTTTTAATTTCACAATACCAGGTAATATATCTAAAGTTAAATCTAAAGTATTTTTACCTAGTTCTGTTAATTCATATACTTCTTGATTTTCTATTGAATAAGAAACAATAAATTTTGTGTTTATCATATCAAGTAAAAATTGTTGAAAGTAAAAATAATTCATATCAATTGCAGTTAAAACTAGTTTATATAAATTATCATTTGTAATAGGTTTATGTGTTTGGTCTAGGATGTATAATATTAAAACTTTGTTTTCGGCTAATGTTTCACTGTCTGTGTTTATTTTCAATGGTTTCATCTCCTGATTTCTATTTTTTTGACTATGAGGATTATAGCATATGTGGGAGGATTTTTCAATATTTTTTTGGATTTATGTGTGTGTTTGTGTTTGGTTCGGGCTACTCAGAAGACAAAAGTGTTAAATTGTAACTGTGTGCTGAGATTATGATTTTGAAAATATTGACCAAATTTAAAAAATGGTGTAAAATAGTGCGAGAAAATATTGGAAAATGGGGAAGGAAGAGAAAATTATGCGTATTAGATTTAAACCTTGGGCAAGACCAGAATTAGAGGCAAGTAGCTTTTATATTGACAATCCTGAGGATTATAAGGGAAAATGGAGTAGTTTGTTTGAGAATGATAATCCAATAAGATTAGAGCTTGGTTGCGGAAAAGGCGGATTTATTTCACAGTTGGCTTCAAATAATCCAAATATTAATTATATTGCAATTGATATGGTTGATGCAATGTTAGGATTAGCTAAAAGAAATATTGAAGCTGTTTATAATGAGAAATTTATTCCTATCAATAATGTATATTTAACAAGATATGATATTGAAAGAATTTTGCTAATTATGGATGATAATGACAAAATAGACAGAATTTATATTAATTTCTGTAATCCTTGGCCAAGAGGTAAACACAGAAAGAAGAGATTAACACATACTAGACAATTGGAAAAATATAGACAGTTTTTAAAGGATAAAGGTGAAGTTTATTTTAAAACAGATGATGATGGATTGTTTAATGATAGTTTATTATATTTTGAACAAGCAGGTTTTGAAATTATCAAAAAAACTTTTGATTTAGCAAATACTCCTGATTTTTGGGAGAATATTGAAACAGAACATGAAAAAATGTTTAAGGAACAAGGAATTAAAATTAAAGCACTAATTGCTAAAAAGAAATAGAAAAAATGAAAAAAGAAAATAATTTGTGTTACAACATATTCATTCGGAAAAATAAATTATAAAAATAAAAAATTTTGAAAATGTTAACGTAGGCTTATTACAGTTTCTTAGAAGTGCACCTCTTGAGGGTGCGTAAGTGCCCTCTGCGGAGAGGCTCAAGGGTGCAACTCTTAGAAACTGTTTAAGCCGGAGATTACGTTTTCAAAATTTTTTATTTTTATCAATTTATTTTTCTCGGTAGAGATTTTCAAAAAACACAAATTAATTCTTTTGTGAATTTTTTGTAAATTTTTAAAATAGCTCAAATGCTTGAAACTTAGTGGTATGAGGCACTTTACAAAACATTCAACAAAAAAACATTAAAAACACCTATTGCAAATAAACAAGATTATTGTTATTATTAGTATGATAAACTAGAATTAAATAAAAGGAAGATAGATTATGATAGAATTTAGAAATGTTAATAAAACATATGATACAGGTACAGTTGCCGTAAATAATGCAAATTTTAAGATAGATAAAGGTGAATTTGCATTTTTAGTAGGAAGTTCAGGTTCTGGAAAATCAACTTTAATAAAAATGATTTTAAAAGAAGAAGAACCAACATCTGGGAATATAATCATAAATGGAAAAGACACAACATTTCTTAAAGCCAAGAGAGTTCCATATTTACGAAGAAGTATGGGAGTCGTTTTTCAAGACTTCAGGTTATTACCAGATAAAACAGTATATGAAAATGTTGCATTTGCTATGCATATAGTAAAAGCTACTCCAAGACACATAAGAAGACAAGTTCCAATGGTTTTATCACTTGTAGGATTAAGTGATAAATCAAAAGTATATCCAAATGAATTATCAGGTGGGGAACAACAAAGAGTTGCTTTAGCTAGAGCTTTAGTAAACAATCCATCAATGCTTATTGCTGATGAGCCTACAGGAAACTTAGACCCAGATACTGCATGGGAAATTATGAATCTTTTAAACGATATCAATTTAAGAGGTACAACTATAGTAGTTGCAACACATGCCAAAGATATAGTTGATAAAATGAAGAAAAGAGTTATTCAAATTGATAAAGGCAACATTATAAGAGATGATAAAAAAGGTGGGTATGATAGTGAGATATAATTTAATTAGTTATTTAATAGGCGATGGAATAAAAAATATTGGAAAAAATAAAAAATCAACTTTTTCAGCTATAATAATTATGATTATTACAATGCTTACTGTTGGAATCTGTTTTGTAATTGGTGAAAATGCAAAGGCAATTTTACATCAAATGGAGGAAGGATATCCAATAAATATATATATTTCTGATGATGCAACAGAAGAAGATAAAATAAAGCTGAAAGAGGAAATAAAGAGCATTGAATATGTTAATCCAGATAATATTCAATATGTAAATAAACAAGAAGCTTATCATGAAGCTGTTAGAAAGTTAGGAAAAGAACAATTAGAGGGATATACTGAAAATGAACATCCATTTCCAGAAGTATATATAATTACATTAACTGATTTATCAAAATTAGATGAAGTTGTAAATAAAATAATCGTTTTAGATAATGTTAAAGGAACAACAGAAACAGATAAGGATAAAGATAAAGAAAATGCACCAAATGGAGAAACTCAAGAAGCACAAGAAACAAAAGAGGAGCAACAAGGTGAACAGAAAAATAAAAGCCCAGCAGAAAGATTAACAAAGCTTAATAGAAGTGTTAATATAGCTATAATCGTTATAGGTGGTGCTTTGGTAGTTTTCTCTATGATAATCATAGGAAATACAATAAAATTAACAGTTCATGCAAGAAGAAAAGAAATTTCAATTATGAAATATGTTGGTGCAACTAACAATTTTATAAGAGCACCATTTGTAGTTGAAGGTATTATTTTAGGAGTGATTTCATCACTAATTTCAATAGTATTATTAGGTGGACTATATGTATGGTTGAAGAATGGTATTATTGGAAATGCACTTCAAGGTTGGTTAAAAGGATTTAGCAATATGAGTAGTGGAATGGAAAAATTATTACAATTTGACCAAATGTTTTCAGAGATAATGGTTATATTCTTAGCAATAGGAATAGGAATCGGTGTATTTGGAAGTATTTTATCAATGAAAAAATACTTAAAAGTGTAAGAACACAAAGAAAAATATTTAAAAGTGTAAAACACAAAGGAGAAGATGTAGAAATGAAAAAATTTAGAAAAATTTTATCAACATCAATTTTGTTAATTATAGTAGGTTCTTTATGGTTAAGTGTTTCGGCTGAGCCAGGAAGTTCATTTTATAAAGAACAAAAAAATGAAGCACTACAAAATTCTAGTGAAACACAATCACAGCTTAATAATGTTGAAGGTGAAATAGATGAAGTATTACAAGAAGTAGCAAACTTGAATAATTCAATATTAGAGTATGAAACACAAATTAGTCAATTAACTGAAAAATCAGAGGCATTACAAAAATCTATTGAGCTTAAAGAAAAAGAATTGGCTGAAAAAAAGAAATTATTGGAAGATAGATTAGTTGCAATGTATATGAAAAAAGAAACTACATTTTTAGATGTTGTTCTTTCAGGAAATTTAATGAATTTTATATCTAATCAAGATATGATTAAACAAATAGCTGATTATGATAATAGATTGATAAATGAAGTTGATGAATTAAAAAAATCATTAGAATCTGAAAAAACAGAGGTTGAAAAGGTAAAAAAAGAAAAAGAAGAAAAAACAGAGGAACTTCAAAAATTAAAAGCAGAAAAAGAGCAAAAAGCTGCTAATTTAACTGAAGAACAAAAAGAATTGGAAGCAAAATTATCAGAATATAAAGCACAAGCTGAACAATATGCTGCATTAGAAAGAAAAGCAATTGCACAAGAAGAAGCTGCAAGAAAAGCAGCTCAAGAGGAGGCAGCAAGAAAAGCTGCACAAGAAGAAGCAGCAAGAAAGGCAAAAGCACAAAACAATGCAAATTCAGGTAGTACATCTGCTTCAAATAATAAGACAACAACAACTTCAGTTTCATCATATTCAGGAGGAAAAGTAGGATGGCCTTGTCCATCAAGCTCAAGAATAACATCACCATATGGATATAGAATTCTTTTTGGAGTTAGAGATTTTCATACAGGTATAGATATTGGTGCTTCAACTGGATCAAATATTGTTGCAGCTGAGAGTGGAACAGTTATTTTAGCAAACTATGGATGGAATGGTGGATATGGTAATTACATAATCATAAATCATGGTAATGGAATTACAACAAGATATGCACATGCAAGTCAATTATATGTTACAGCTGGTCAAACAGTTTCTAAAGGTCAAGTTATTGCTGCTGTTGGAACAACAGGAAATTCAACAGGTCCACATTTACATTTTGAAGTAAGAGAAAATGGTTCGCATAAAAATCCATTAAATTATCTATAAAGTACCAAAAGGAGCAGAAACATAAACTGCTCCTTTTGTGCAATAGAACTTGAGAATATTTTTCATTTATGTTAAAATTAATCATTATAAAACAAAAATAATTAAAAAATGAAAAATAATTAGATAATAGAAAACATTCTAGAATTAAAACATCTATAGAAAGAAAAATAATTTTTGTAAAAATAATTTAAGAATAAAAAAATAATTATATAATATAATAATTATAGTTTTATGAGAAAGGATTTAATAATGGAAAAAAATAATAATTTTTTTAAATCAGCTACAGTTGCTTTTATAACATTTATAATTACTGCTTTAGTAACTTGTTCTGTAACAATTTTTGCAATAAACGAATTTTGTTTAGTAAAAATAGGAAATAAACCTGCTAGAAATGGTTTTGGTAAAATTTTAACAGGTATGATGACAAATATGTCAAAAGATAGTGAAAATATTCCTTTAAACAACAAAATTGCCGAAATACAGAATAAATTAGATGAACTATATATAGGTGAAATAGATGAGGAAAAAATGCTAGAAGGAGCATTAGAAGGATATGTTGCAGCAGTTGGTGATGATTATACAGAATATCTAGATAAACAAGAAATTGCAGATTTGAAAGAAGATGTAAATGGTTCATATGTTGGAGTGGGTCTATATATTGCTCAAAATGCTAAAACAAACGAAATCTTTGTCGTAGGGGTAATAGATGATTCACCTGCTGAAAAAGCCGGAGTTTTGGTTGGAGATGTTATAAAAAAGATTGATGATTCTGAGTACAATGGAGAACAATTAACGCAAGCTTCTAAAAAAATGAAAGGTATACCAGGAACTCAAGTAAAGCTTACAATTCAAAGAGATGATGAACAAATGAATTTAGATGTTGTAAGAAATGAAATTAAGTTTAAAAGCGTAAAATCCGAAAAATTAGATAATGATATTGGATATATTAAAATAAGCTCATTTGGAGGAACAACTGCTAAAGATTTTAAGAATGAATATAAAAGTTTATCAGAACAAAAAATTAAATCATTAATAATAGATTTAAGACAAAATGGTGGTGGTTTGGTTGATCAAGCACTAGATATTGCTGAAATGATTGTACCAAAAGGAGCAACAATGTTAATAACACAGGACAAAGATAAGCAAGAAGAAGTATCAAAATCAAATAATGAACCAAGTATTAATATACCTATAGTTATTTTAGTTGATGAATATACAGCAAGTGCATCTGAAATATTAACAGCAGCCATAAGAGAGAATACAAACACAAAAATAATAGGAACAAAAACATATGGAAAAGGAGTTATACAAGGTGTATATTTATTAGAAGATCAAGTAACAGGATTAAAAGTTACAATACAAGAATATTTCACACCAAATCACAATAAAATACACAAAATTGGTATTACGCCAGATGAAATAGTAGAATTGCCAGAAGAATGGAAAGGTCATACTGTTGTTGAAAGACAATATGACACACAATTAAATAGAGCTATTGAAATTTTGAAATAAGTTTTAAGGACGGTTCTAAGTTTTAGGGACGGTTCTAAATATTAAAATTTGATTAGAAAATTTAAATATTTAGAACCGTCCAAAAAAATAAATCAATTAACATAATGCAAAAAACACTGAAATATCAGGGTTAGATAATCTTTTTTATAAAAAAATTTTAAAAAAATCTTAAAAAAATTATAGGCTGAAAATACTTATATATCAATACATACGGCAATTTGTATACTAAAAAAATAAAAAAAATGTAAAAAAATTTAAAAAAGTTATTGACATTTAAATCAAAATTTAGTATACTAAACGAGTCGAAGGAAATGGGCGCATAGCTCAGCTGGGAGAGCATCTGCCTTACAAGCAGGAGGTCATAGGTTCGAGCCCTATTGCGCCCACCATTTCTTATAAAAGAAATTTAGTAAAACTAAATTTTTTTTATTTACGGCCTGGTAGTTCAGTTGGTTAGAACGCTAGCCTGTCACGCTAGAGGTCGACGGTTCGAG
>CAMEHU010000030.1 GCA_945917765.1 uncultured Lachnospiraceae bacterium
AGAATATCTCATTATTTTTATGTTAATTTTGTCCCGAATATATTTTACACTAACTTTTTATAAGCATTATTATAACTAAATATCTCTTATATTTTATTCCACTACAGTCATCCATAATCCATGTTTATTACAATAAGCATACACAACCGCACCTGGAACATACTTGCAATGAGCAACTGGTTCATCTCCTGGTTTGAAATAAGTTGTACATTCTTTACCTTCTGAAACTATACTAATCCATTCAATATAATGTTCATCTTCCATTACATGATTTACTCTAGCATATATTTTCCCATCTTTAACTTCATATGTTGGAACATGTTTTTCAACAGCTGCATCAACAGAATTTGGTTTTAATACTGTCATTTTTTCTCCACAGCATTTAATTCCACAATCTTCTCCACATTTGCAATCTTCTATAACCTTAACTATTGCTCCGCATTTCATACATTTTTTTATTAAAAGTTCTTTATTCATTTTTCTTTCTCCTTTTTTTAATTTATTAAATACATTATAACATTAAAAAAAATTTTTGTGTAAATTTTTTTATATAAAAAATAAGCAATTTCTATTGCATCTTGGAAAAAAGCGTTAAAATTTAAATCAGCTGAAAGGGAAAGATAAATAATAGATATTTATTGGTTTGTATAACTTTTCAAATAGTATTAAAAGGCGAAGATATATATCTTCGCCTTTTTTTATAGTTTACATTTATGTAACTTTTGTCAAAACATTACTATAATGCTTTTATTCTTTCAACAGTATTCTTTAGCATTTCCTCATATTTAGCCAATTTTTCTTTTTCTTCATTAATTTTACTTTCAGGTGCTTTGCTTACAAATCCTGGATTTGATAACATCTTTTTAGCTCTTGCAACTTCTGCTTCTAATTTTGTTTTTTCATTTTCAAGTCTTTCTTTTTCTGCTGTAATATCAACCAAATCTTCAAATGGAATATACAACTCTAATTCTGGTTGCATTATTGAAATTGCATTTACTGGAATATTATCTTTATTAGCTTGAACTATTATTTCATCTCCAAAAGCTAGTTTTTGTAGGAATAATGCACTTTGATTTATTAGCTCATTATACTTTTCTGTTACAAATATTAATTTAGCTTTTTTAGATGGATGAACATTCATATTATTTCTAATATTTCTTACTTCACCAATAATTGATTTTAGCATTTCAATTTCATTTTCTTCATCTTCAAAATTAAAGTCTTCTCTAAATTTAGGCCATGCTGAAGTCATTATTGTTTCATCATTATTATATAATTTTGTGTAAATTTCTTCTGTTACAAATGGCATAATTGGATGTAACATTTTTAAGCTATATTCTAAAACTGTGTTTAGTGTAAATTGTGCTTCTTTTCTTGTTAGACAATCTTTATCATATAAACGAGGTTTTACAATTTCGATGTACCAATCACAGAATTCATTCCAAATGAAATCATAGATTTTTTGTGCTGCTACTCCTAAATCATAGTTATCAATGTTTGTAGCTAATTCATCAGCTAATCTATTTGCTTTTGAAATTATCCATTTATCTTCTTTGCATAATTTTGATAAATCATATTTTTCATCATAATCTTCTAAATTCATCAATACGAATTTTGATGCATTCCATAATTTATTTGCAAAGTTTGCTCCTTGCTCTACTTTTGCTGGAATGTATCTAATGTCATTTCCAAATGAGATTCCTAAAATCAATGAAAATCTTAATGCATCTGCACCATATTCAGCTATAACATCTAATGGGTCTACACCATTTCCAAGTGTTTTACTCATTTTTCTTCCTTGATCATCTCTAACCATTCCATGGATTATTATGTCTGAAAATGGCTTTTTACCTACATATTCTAATCCTGAAAAAATCATTCTTGAAATCCATAATGAAATAATTTCATATCCTGTTACAATTGTATTTGTTGGATAGAAAGTTTTTAAATCTTCTGTTTCTTCTGGCCAACCTAATGTTGAAAATGGCCATAATGCTGAACTAAACCATGTGTCTAATGTATCTGGATCTGCTGTAAACTCTGTGCATCCACATTTCTCACATACTTCTGGAGTTGTTCTTGAAACATGAATTTTTCCACAATTGTTACAGTAGTATGCAGGAATTCTGTGTCCCCAATATAATTGTCTTGAGATACACCAGTCTTGTAGGTTTTCCATCCAGTTAAAATATGTTTTATCATATTTATTTGGAATAAATCTTATATCTCCGCTTCTTACTGCTTCAATTGCAGGTTTTGCAAGTTCTCCCATTTTTACAAACCATTGGTCTGAAATTGTTGGTTCAATTGTTGTTTTACATCTTTCACATTTTGCAACATTATGTGTATAATCTTCAATTTTAACCATAAATCCTTGGTCTTCTAACATTTTAACAATTATTGGTCTTGCATCATATGCATTCATTCCAGCTACTTCTGGAAGTAAATCATTCATTATTAAATTACTATCAAATACTTCAACAAATTCTAGGTTATTTTTTAATCCTGCTTGATAATCATTTGGATCATGACATGGTGTTAATTTAACACATCCTGTACCAAATTCCATATCAACAAATGGATCTGCAATAATTGGTATTTCTTTATTCATTAATGGTAATATACATGTTTTTCCAATTAAATGTTTATATCTTTCATCTTTTGGATTTACTGCAACACCAGTATCACCAAGCATTGTTTCAGGTCTTGTTGTTGCAACTACTAAGTAGTATTGTGTTCCAGTTTCTGCATCTTTAATTGGATATTTGATATGCCAAATATGTGATGCTTCTTCTTTGTATTCAACTTCTGCATCTGATATTGAAGTTTTACAATTTGGACACCAGTTAATCATTCTTTTTCCTTTATAGATATATCCTTTTTCATATAATCTGAAAAATACTTCTTCAACCGCATTTGATAAACCTTCATCCATTGTGAAACGGCTTCTTGACCAATCACAAGAACATCCCATTTTACGTTGTTGTTTTTGAATTGTTCCACCATATTCATGTGTCCATTCCCATGCTTTTTCTAAGAATCGCTCTCTTGTTAAGTCTGATTTTTTAATACCTTTTTCACGTAAGCTTTGAACTACTTTCATTTCTGTTGAAATTGCAGCATGGTCTGTACCTGGTAGCCACAAAGTATTAAAACCTTGCATTCTTTTATATCTAATTAAAAAATCTTGAATTGAAGCATCTAATGCATGCCCCATATGTAATTTACCTGTTACATTTGGAGGTGGCATCATAATACAGTAACTTTCTGCATTTTTATCCATGCTTGGTTTAAAATAACCATTTTCCTCCCATTTTTCATAAAGATTGTCTTCAAAATCTTTTGGATTATACTTGTCATTTAATTTGTGTTCCATTTTAATTCCTCCTTAATATTAATTATTCCATTCAAATGAATTAATCATAGGCCAAAGGTGACGGGGCAATTTGGCTTAAAAATCAAAAAACTTCGCACCTTAAAATCTAAGGGCGAAGTTTAATTCACGTTACCACCTTAATTTATTGTAATTGTTGCATTATTTTATTTATATACGTAAAATTACAATATCTTAGTTAGCCTTTAACGCTGCTTATGCGGATATTCTTACTAAATTCTTTCAGAATATCAACTCCAAAGCTACCTTCAGTATTACTTATTATAAGAAGCTCACAGCTAATAACTTCTATTCTCTTGAATAACTTATAATACCTACTCCTCTTTTTCCTTGTTTTTTAATATATATTTTATATATTAACATAATTTTAAAATAATTTCAATATTTATTTTAATTTTTTCATTAAATTTTGTGCGTTTTACTAAATTTGTTTTATGTAATATATTCACTTTTTATTATACTATGACTAAAATACTTCCAATTACAGCTATTATAAATCCTACAATTTTCAGATTTCTTGTAGCTGTATTTGTATCGCTTGTACTGAAAAATTTATTAGTTATTCTACGTGCATCATACACACATACAATACCTATTGCAATAATTATTATACCTAACAATTTTAAACCTATTTCCATCTTCAAACATCCTTTTATAATTATTTGATATGTCCCAAATTGTGCAATTTGCACAATAGGGACGCGTCCCCAACTGTGCTATTCAAAAAATTCAGTTGTATATTTACAATCAAATTCTTCATTTGGTCTTAGTAAAACTATAGATGTTTTTTCCGTAAATATTCCACTGCTTTTTATAGAATCTGACATTCCATGCCATGGTTCTATACATATAAATGGTGCTCCTGGTTTTGACCAAATTGCTAAATATGGGAATTCTGAGAAATCCATTCTTAATACTGGTTTTCCAGTTGATTTTCTCATTAATGATACTTTTGATGAAGTCATTCCTTTCATGATAATTGCGTCATTATTAAATGAATCTTTATTTAGCATTATTTTTCTTTTTTCTACTATAACATTTTTTGCATAATCTGTTCCAATTAATCCATCTACTAAATATAAGAAATGTATTTTATCTTCGTCTTCTTCAAACTCTAAATAATAATCGCCATTTTTGAAGGCTTCAGCATCTATTTTATATGCAGGATGACCTCCTATGCAAAATGGCATATTGGTTTTTCCTGTATTGATTACTTTATAAATTGTTGTTAATTTATTTTCATCTAATCTGTATGTTGTATATAATTCAAAGTCAAAAGGATATCTAGTTAATGTATTTTTATTGCTTTTTAATACATATGAATGAAAATTATCTAATTTTGTAACTGGCTCAAATTCTAAATCTCTTGCAAAACCATGTTGAAACATCTCATATGTTCTAGCATTTATTATAGTTTGATTTCTCTTTAGTTTACCAACAATTGGAAATAAAACTGGTGAGTGTCTTTTCCAATATACTTTACCATTTTCATCTAAGCAATCTACGCCTTGGTGAATTCTTTCTTCTCCATTTAACTTGAAGCTTAATAATTCTCCACCATACTTAGAAGTTAAAATTTGAGTATGCATAAACTTAGTCTCCTTTTCCTAATTTTTACTATAATAATATGTTTTTTTTTTCAAAAAGTCAAGAGTTTTCAGCAAATTCGACACCATCTTTAATTTATTTGCTAATATCTAGTTCAAAAAAGAATTCAATTCCATTAGGTTTATTAATTGCACCATACTCATTTTTGTAATTATTCATAATAGCTTTAACAAAAGCTAAACCAATACCTGTACCACCTTTATCTCTATTTCTTGAAGAATCTATTTTATAAAACCTTCCCCAAATTCTTTGTAATTCAGTTTCATCAATATTGTCTCCAGTATTAAATACTGTGACTCTTATTTTATTTTTTAGGCTATCTAATAATACATTTAATTGAATTTTTTTCTCTCCATTAACCTCTTTTGAATATTTTATAGCATTTGTTATATAATTTGTTAAAATCTGTTCTACATAAAATGAATCTGCATATGCCATTATTACTTTATCACAATTAAAATCTACCTTAACCTCATTTTCTTCTAACATTACATTACTTTTTCTAATAACCTCATTAATTAACTCAACAATATTAAAATTTTCATTATTAAATTCTCTTTTTCCATATTCCAATTTCATTAACTCTAGTAATTGTTTTACAAGTCTATCCATTTTATTTACTTCATCTAATATAACATTTGCATAAAATTCCCTTGATTCATCATCTGCATTTACATTTTCAACTAATCCTTCCGCATATCCTTGAATTAAAGCTATTGGTGTTTTTAGTTCATGTGATACATCTGATATAAATTGTTTTCTCATTTCATCAATTTTTGATTTTCTTTCTATATCTTTTTCAAGTTCGTTATTATTAACTGTTAATTGCTGAATTGTCTTTTCTAGCTTATCAGACATCGTATTTATACTTTTCCCAAGATTGTTTATTTCATCTTCTGTATCATTTATTTGATATTTTTGTGAAAAGTCTAGATTAGACATTTTTTGTGCAATAGCATTTAACTCTAAAATTGGTGCTGTAAATTTTCTAGAAACAAAAGAAGAAATTATTCCAGAAATAACAATTACCGCTCCACCAATTGCAATCAACACATTATTTGATATTCGTGCACTTTCCTGTAAATCCGCTGTTGGTGTAGCCATGTTTAATTCTAGGTCATTATCTAACTTAGCAGTTACAACTATATAATTAACATTTGTGTTTTTCTCTTTTATTAAATCTATAATAACATTTTCTTCTTTATATAGTCTTTGTACTCTTTCACCTTTTTTACTTATTTCATCGAAGAATTCTATTTCTTTTTCATAATTTTGTCTATAACTTTCTGTTTCTAGCATTATAATATTATCATTAGATTTTATTATAATATCTGCATTATTTTTTATGGCAATTGTTCTTAATTCATTGTCTAATCTTTCATAATCTTCTTTTTGATTACAATATTCATTAATTTTCATATATGTATGTTTCATGACTTTTGTTTTGTTATATAAATAAAATTTTTCAAGTACTACATTATTTATTAATACTAATAATAAAATAATTGTAGTTATAACAATACATAATGTTAAAAACAGTTTTAATCTGACTGATTTGACACTATTTCTTACTCTTTCCATTTCTTTATCTAACCTCAAATTTATATCCAACACCTCTCATTGTTTCAATGTATTTACCTTTTTTACCTAATTTATGTCTTATTTTTTTTATGTGACTATCTATTGTTCTTGAATCTCCATAATAATCATAATTCCAAACATTATTTAAGATTTTGTCCCTTGATAATGCTATGCCCTTGTTATCTACCAAATATTTTAATAATTCATATTCTCTTAAACTTAGTTCAACATTTTTAGAATCAACCTTTACTGTTCTTCCATCTGCATCAATTTCTATTCCACCTATGTCATAAATATTTTCAGATTGTTTTATAGTTCTTTTTAATAATGCTTCAACTCTTGCAACTAATATTTTTGGGCTAAATGGTTTAGATATATATTCGTCAACACCTAATTCAAAGCCAAATAATTCGTCTTGTTCTTCACCTCTTGCTGTAAGCATTATTATTGGTACATTTGATTTTTGTCTTATTTGTCTTAAAACAGACCACCCATCAAGTTTTGGCATCATAACATCTAATAAAATAAGATTAATTTTTCCTTCATTTTCATTAAATACCTTTATTGCTTCTTCACCATCATAAGCTTCTAAAATTTTATATGCTTTTTGTACCAAGAAATCTTTTATTAATTTTCTCATTCTAGATTCATCATCAACTATTAAAACAGTTATTTCACTCATATCTACCAATCCTTTAAAAATATTATAATTATTATAAAACATTTATATGTCCAAATTGTGAACTTTTTGCAAATATTTCACTCCAGTATACGACTTTTCTATTAAAAAAATCAAAAATGTAAAAACTTTTAAGAAGCTATACATTTTTGATTTTTTATTTAATACTTATATTAAATCAATTATGCTATCAGATTTTAAACACCAACAATTACATAATTTTTCTCACTTAATGTTAAATTCTGTGATGCATATTTTGTAATTAAAACTGTGTCTTCAATTCTAACGCCAAATCTTGTTGGAATGTAAATTCCTGGTTCATCTGTTACAACCATATTTTCTTTTAGTATGAAATCATGTTTTGTACTCATAAATGGATATTCATGAATATCTAAACCAACCCCATGTCCAATACTATGAACCATGTTAGCACCATTTAACTTAAATTCACTTTCAACACTTTTCGCAATTAGTTTTATATTAGCTCCTTCTTTTAACTCTTCCAAAACTCTTAACTGATTTTTTAAAACCAAATCATATACCGGTTTCATATATTGTGGCACAAAACCTGCAAAAACTGTTCTAGTCATATCTGAGCAATATCCATTGTATTTGCAGCCCATATCGATTGTGATTTGGTCACCTTCTTCAATTTTTCTATCTGTTGGAACTGCGTGTGGCATTGATGAATTTGGACCTGAAGCAACTATTGTATCAAAAGCTAGTCCTTCTGCACCATGGGTTAGAAAATACTTTTCAATCTCAAAAGCAATTTCTTTTTCTGTCATACCTATTTTTATAAACTTTCTTATATAATCAAAACAATTATCAGTAATAAGACAAGCTTTTTTTATATTATTAATCTCCTCATCTTTTTTTACGATTCTTATTTTTTCTAATAATCCCTCTGTTTCCTCAAAATTATTAATTTTGTATTTATGCATATATTCTTTATATTGAGCATATGTTAAATTATTTTCTTCAAACCCTACATTTTCGCAAAATATAAAGAAATTCTCATAATCTTCTTTTGTTAATTCTTTAAAATCATATACAATTATTTCATCATCTACAGTAAGTGCTTTATTTACTATTTCCATATATCTGCCATCTGTGATATAAACATTTTCTTTTCTTGTCAAAAGTAATACACCTTCTGCATTTATATTTGTTAAATACCTGATGTTTACTGGATTTGTTATTATCATCCCTTGTAAATCTAAATTTTTCAATCTTTCTCTTAAAGCCTCAATTTTCTCATTCATAATAACCCTCACCCTTTTATATATTCTTTAATAGAATTAAAATCTATATTTTCCTAATGAAAATATGAAAAAAACTAATTTTATCCAAATATTTAATTGAACTAGCATTACAATAAATGCTGATATTACAATAAATGGACCAAACGGAATAAATTCATTTGTTTCTTGTTTTTTCACTTTATTTTTTATAATTAAGCCTATACTATATATTGCAGCTATAAAAAATGAAATTATAGAGATTGCTATAATTCTTCTCCAGCCTAAAAATAGACCTAAAATTCCCATTAATTTAACATCACCAAATCCCATAGTTTCTTTTCTGAAAACTATGTTTCCAATAAAAGTTAATATCAAGAAAGCACCTGCACCAAGTACCATTCCTAGCCACATTTCAATTGCAATATTTAAATTGCTAATTCCTCTCCAAAAGCTAAATGCTACTCCTACTTCTAATAAAGTTAATGTTAATCTATTTGGAATTATTTGAAGTTTATAATCAATACAAAATACAGAAATTAACATAGGTGTTAGAACTAAATATTGTAATAATTCTACTTTATCTCCCATTCCAATTACTCTTAATAACGCAATATAAATAATACATGTTAAAATCATAATTGTATAATTAGCATCTGTAGATTTCAAATATTCTTTAATAGCATCTGTTGAAAATATTTCTTTTCTTTCTGGTAAGTTTTTATTTACTAAACCAATTAATCTTCCAACTACCAAACCTAGAATTCCAATTCCAACATACCAAAAAATATGTATATCTTCTATAAACATTTTATACCTTCTCTTTCTTTACTTTTTTTAAATAACTACTTATAATCTTATTTTCAATAGGTCTTTTTACTTTTGTAACCCAAATATCTTTTTCTGCTATTGGTTTAACAAGAATTGAAAACATTTTGCATCTATTTGCTCCTATAACATCTGTCATTATTTGATCTCCAATTGCTGCTATATTTTCACGTTTTAATCCCATAATTTTTTGAGCTTCTAAAAATCCTGTTTTAAATGGTTTTTTTGCAAAAGTTAAAAATGGAATATTTAATGTATCTGCTACATATTTAACCTTGTTTAAATTATTACTATTAGATACTATACAAAACTTTAAGCCTTGTTTTTTTAAATTATCTACCCATTCTAATGTTCCATCTTCAAATTTTCTATAATAATCTATTAATGTATTGTCAACATCTAAAATAATTCCCTTTATATTATTTTCTTTTAAAAATTCATATTTTACTTCTCTTACATTATCACAATAAAAGTTTGGATAAATTAACATTTTTTTCCTCCTTATTTTACATCATTATAATATCAGTGAACGACTTATTTGTCAAGTTTAAAGGCGGTCTTGAAAACGACCGCCTTTAAAAAAACTCATCTCACTTACAAAATCTATGATTTCCTATAGTAATAACATATGGTCTTGACCAAATCCAGCTGCTTGTTGCAGTATTTGGATTAAAATAATAAATACAACCATACGTAGGATCCCATCCATTTAGAGCATCTCTTGCTGCATTGATTGCTGTGGTATTCGGTGCATAATTTATTTGACCATCACTTACAACATCAAAAGCCCCGGGTTGATAAATTACACCTGCTATACTGTTAGGAAATTTGCTACTTTTTACCCTATTTAAAACAACAGCACCAACTGCAACTTGCCCTGAATATGGTTCACCTCTTGCCTCTGCAAAAATCAAATGTGCCAGTAAATTTACATCACTATTATTAGTACTTGGCCCACCTGAAGATTTTGATGAAAATATCCCCATTGCAGCTAATGTTTTAGGACCTGCTATTCCATCAACAGTTAAACCATTTTTTGATTGAAACAATCTAACAGCTGCAACTGTTTTACTTCCATATATCCCGTCAATATTACCATTATAATATCCCCATCTTTTTAGTTTAGTTTGAATCTGCGTTACTTCACTTCCTGAAGAACCGTATTTAGATAGTGCAAATGCTTCATTTGTTCTAAAAAGAAAATTATATGAGAAAAAAATTGTAAATACTAGTGTAATGCTAATAAAAGTTAGTATTTTTTGTTTTTTTGTTCTTTTTTTCATAAAAAAATCACCTCATTTGGATTTAGTTTTTCCAAAAAAGGATGATTTATACATACTTTGGATTTTTTAAAAGTTAGTCTTAAAAAATCCCGACTATATTTCCATTTTCATCAACATCAATTTTTTCTGCAGCAGGAACCCTTGGTAAGCCTGGCATTGTCATTATTTTTCCTGTTAATACAACAATAAAGCCAGCACCAGTTCTTAGAATTACATCTTCAACATGAATGTTAAAAGGTTCATTACATTCTAAATTCTTTGGATCATCAGAAAAAGAATATTGTGTTTTCGCAATACATACAGGTAAATTTTCATAACCAAATTTTTTAATAAGTTCTATATTTTCCTTAGCTTTTTCTGTGAATTCTACACCTTCTGCTCCATATATATTTTTGCATACTTTTTCTATTTTATTTTCTATAGAATCATTTAAATCATAAATAAATCTGAAATCTGATGGAACATTACACAAATTAACAACTTTTTGAGCTAAATCTGTAATTCCGTTTCCACCTTTTTCCCAGTTCTCACATAAACTTAATTGAACACCATTTTCATTTAATATATCTGTTAATGTTTGTATTTCTTTTTCAGTATCTGTTGTATATTTGTTAATTGCAACAACAACATTTAATCCATATTTATCTTTTAAATTCTCAATATGTCTTAATATATTTTTTGAGCCTTTAATTAGTGCTTCAACACTTTCATTTTGAATTTCTTCTTTTGGCATTCCACCATGATATTTCAATGCTTTAATTGTAGCAACACATACAACGCAATCTGGTTTTAAATTTGCTTTTCTACATTTTATATCAAGGAACTTTTCAGCTCCTAAATCTGCTCCGAAACCCGCTTCTGTTACGACATAATCTCCTAATTTCAAAGCCATTTTTGTTGCAATTATACTATTACATCCATGAGCTATATTAGCAAATGGGCCTCCATGTATTAAACATGGATTATTTTCAATTGTTTGTACTAAATTTGGTTTAATTGCATCTTTTAATAATACAGTTAATGCACCTTGTGCATTTAAGTCTTTTACTTTAATTGGCTCTTTGTTCTTATTATATCCAACTATAATGTTAGAAATCTTTTCTTTTAAATCTTGTATATCCTCTGACAAGCACAATACAGCCATAATTTCTGATGCAACAGTAATATCAAAACCATCTTCTCTTGGTACAATGTTTTTCTCACCTGATAAACCTGTATTAACAATTCTTAATTGTCTATCATTTAAATCTACACATCTTTTCCATGTAACTTTTTCAAATTCTAATTTATTTCCAAAATAAATATGATTATCTATGATTGCAGATAATAAATTATTTGCTGAAGTTATTGCGTGTATATCACCTGTAAAATGTAAATTGATTTCCTCCATCGGAGCAACTTGTGAATATCCTCCTCCAGTTGCACCACCTTTAATACCAAATACAGGTCCTAAAGATGGTTCTCTTAATGCTGCTACAGCTTTCTTTCCGATTTTATTCAAACCATCAACTAATCCAATTGAAACTGTTGTTTTTCCTTCACCTAATGGTGTAGGGTTTATAGAAGTTACTAAAATTAGTTTTCCATCTTTTTTTTCTTTTAATTTTTCAAATAAACTCAAATCGATTTTAGCTTTATATTTTCCATATTGTTCTAAAAAATCATCTTCAATATTTATTTTTTCTGCTATTTTACTTATTCTTTCTAATTTAGCATTTTGTGCAATTTCAATATCACTCATTTGCATCAACCTCCTATAAACTTATAACATATTCAATTGTAAAATTCGTTTTGTATAAAAATTACTACATATTAATGTTAAAACATAATCTCATTAAATACTGTAATTATTAAAATATTAATCCAACAACAACTCCAATTATAGCTCCAACAATAACTTGTTTTGGTGAATGACCTAAAGCTTCAACTAATTTTTCAGAAACTTGAACTTTTGTTAATTCTGGTGTTTCTACTATTTTATTTAATAATTTAGCTTGTTTTCCTGCTGCTCTTCTAACACCTGCGGCATCATACATAACAACACATGCAAACACTAGTGATACAGCAAAAACACTACTTTCTATCCCTTCGTTTTTACCAATCAAAGTAGCTAATGAAGTAACAACCGCGCTATGTGAACTAGGCATTCCTCCAGCCCCTAAAATTCTTTTAAAATTAAATTTTTTTGTTGTAACTAAATCATAAATCAACTTAAATAATTGTATAAAAAACCATGTTGAAATTGGTAATATTATATATTTATATTCTTCAAAAAAATCCATCATAATCTCCCTTATTATCCTCTATAAAAGTAAGATACTTTTGCCAAAGTAATTCTACTCAAAATCTTCTTCAACAATTCCATCTTCTGTATTAATCAAAATGCTTATTCGCTTTTCAGCATCTTCTAACATTTTGCTACATTGTTTAGATAATTTCATTCCTTCTTCAAATTTTGAAACAGATGAATCTAAATCTAAATCGTTTTTTTCTAGTTCATTGGCAATTTCTTCCAATTTTTTCATTGCATCTTCAAAATTAAAATTGTTTTCATTTTCCATATTTTTATTCCTTCCTCTAATTAACCTTTGTAAATTATTTTACTGTTTCATTTTTTACATCAACAGTATACCACATTAAAGCTGCTGTTGTATTTTCGTCTCTTACTGAAACAACATAAACATTTGAAGATTGTATTTGGTCTATTCTAAAATAAACTCCATCTGTACTTCCATATTCTTTTTTAGCTAATTCTATAGCTTTATCTTCACTATTTATGCTTGTTTCTTCAACTTCACTTTCTTCGTCCTTTTGATCTTGTTCTTCTAGTTGTGTTTTCTCCTCAACTTGTACTGGTTCTTCTTTTACTTCAACTCTTTCATATTTTTCTGGAACTCTGCTTTCATTTACTGAGCTATTACTTTCTGTTTTATTATTAGCAACAGTATCAACTTGTTTTTTATCATTTAAATATAAATTACCTCCCCAAGCTAAAACACCTAATACTCCTAAAACTAACACTATTAATAGACCTTTTAAAAACTTTCTCATAATCATTTGCTCCTTTCATCTTTAATATATATTCACATATTAAATAACTTTTACATTTGTTTTTCCATCTTTAAATCTTAAAATCAATTCATCATCTTTTTTTACATCTTTTACAGAACCAATCACTTTTCCTTTTACATCTGTTGCTAAACTATATCCTCTAGCTAATGTTTTTAAAGGACTTAATGTATCCAATTTTGTTATTAATTCAATCATTTTTGTTTTGTCATCTTTTATTTTATTATTAATTAAATTTTTGATTTGTTTAACTCTCATATCAATTGTAATATATCTTTCATTAATTTTTTGTAATGGCTCTTTAAAAACTCTTCTAGTCATGCATTTTTCATATCTTAATCTCATTAATTCAATTTTCTTTTTTAATGAATTTTTAAATCTATTATTATATTTTTCCAAATTTAACTTTATATCTATTACATTTGGATTTGCAAGTTCTGCTGCAGCTGAAGGTGTTGGAGCTCTTAAATCTGCAACAAAATCTGCAATTGTAAAATCTGTTTCATGCCCTACTGCTGAAATTATAGGTAATTCAGATTCAAAAATAGCATGTGCAACAACTTCTTCATTAAATGGTCACAAATCTTCTAATGAGCCTCCTCCACGGGCTAAAATAATTACATCAGCTAATTTATATTTATTCATTATCTTTATTGCTTCTGCAATCTTTTCACATGCGCCTTTTCCTTGAACTGGAACTGGTAATAATTTTATATAACAATTAGGATTTCTCCTTGTTGAAACATTTATAATATCCCTTATAACAGAACCTGTGCTTGCTGATAAAACCCCTATGCTTTTAGGGAATTTAGGAATTGGCTTTTTATGTTTTTGGTCAAATAAGCCTTGTTTTTCTAATTTATTTTTAAGTTCTTCATATGCTGTATATAAACTTCCCATTCCGTCTTCTTGCATTGCTTTACAATAAATTTGATAAACTCCATCTCTTTCATATACAGAAACTGTACCTAAAATCATTACCTTCATTCCATCTTTTGGAACAAATTTTAAATTTGTAGTATATGTTTTAAACATAATACATTTTATTAAAGAATTTTCATCTTTTAATGTAAAATACATATGTCCTGTATAATGGTGTTTAAAATTAGATATTTCACCTTTTACTAAAACATTGTTTAAATATTCATCATTATCCACTTTATTTTTTATATATTTGTTTAAATCTGTAACTGTAATTGGATTGCATTCCATCTAATACCTCTCTTTTCTTATGCTAAATCATTTTCTTTTACAACTGTTGCTAATACTCCGTTTATAAATGAGCTTGAACTGTCTTCTCCATATTTTTTAGCTAATTCTACAACTTCATTTATTACAACTTTATATGGAACTTTTTTGTTAATCATTTCATATATAGCTAATTTCAATAAAGCAATATTAACTTTAGATATTCTCTCTAATTTCCAATCTGATTTTAGATTATTAGAAATTTGTTTTATTAACTCATCATTATTAGCTATAATATTTTTAACATCTTCTTTAATTTGATTTTTTATTTGTTCAGACTCTAATTCTGTATCTTCAAAATATAATTCTATATCCTCATCTTCAAAACTTTTTTGTACTTCTAGACTATATAATAATTTAAAAGTTAATTCTCTTATTGTTGATTTGTTCATTTTATTCACCCTTCTATTTCTATAATTTATCAATAAACTTTTTCATTTTATCTTTAGCTTCTTCTTTATTATACTGAAAATATTTTCCAATATAAGCTCCTCCGATTATAGCAATTATAACAACAACTACTCTGTATAATCTTGTGCAAGATAAAATTAAAGCAATTATAATTCCTATTATAGCACCTAAGTTTTTAATTAAAAAATTATTATTATTCTCATTCATAAATTCATAACCTCCTATTTAATAACAATTTCACTATTTACTGTGTTCTTATCATTTTCGGTATTTTCGTTTTTTTCACCACTTTCAGCGTTTTCATCAGAATTTACAATATTTTCATTTGCCTCTTTTAAAACCTTATTATTGTCATCTGATGATACTATTTTTGTCTCCTTAATTTCTTTAGTTTGGTTTTGATTTATTTGAACATTATTTAATTTAATTTTTGTTTGGTTGTTAGATTTTACATTATTTTTACTATCAACATCTTTAATATTAATATTTACTTGGTTAACCTCTAAATCAGTATTTCTTTTAATTGTTTCTTTAATTTTAGCCTGCATATTTGATGACATTTCTTTTATAATAGAATCATTTTTTACCAACAAACTTATATAAACAGTTATATTATTATTATTATCTAAAATAACTTTAGTTTGACTTTCCAAAGCATCATCAAAGCTTTTTACAACACTATTAACTAAATTTTCAATTGTATCTTTTGATATTAATAATCTACCATCTTTATTTTCTAGTAAAACTCCAGTTTTAATTTCTTGTTTTTTCTTTTGTCTTGATGGAAAAAACAATGCTTTAACTGCAAGTAAAATTGCAACTATAGACGCACCTAACAATACTTTTCTTACTGTATCATCTTTTAAAGCTTCTTCTATATATTTAAAAACAGTGTTTAATTCAATAACATCAAAAACTATTAAACAGCTTAATATAGCTAAAACAAGCATTATTATTGAAAATAGAATTAAAGCTATTCTTTCTAAAATTTTCATATTTTTACCTCCTACTAGTAAAACTTCGCTTAATATCAATATTACCAAAATACAAAGCACGGTAATATTGAACTGCCGTGCTTTAGTACTAATTAAAGCATTTTATTTTATAATGCTTAATAAATTTTCAGTTTTTATTGTTCAATATTTTTTCCTTCATTATTTACTGTACTAATATTAACACCTTGAACATGTACATTAACTTCAACAACTTTTAACCCTGTCATTGTTTCAACTGCTTTTTTTACTTTTGTTTGAATTTCATAAGCCACATCTGGAATTCTTGTACCATATTCAACTATTATATTAACATCAATTTTTGTTTCTTTTTCTCCTACATCAACCTTAATACCTTTTGCCATATTTTTCTTACCACTTAAAACTTCAGTAATTCCACCAGCAAATCCACCTGCCATATTAGCAACTCCAGGCACCTCAGATACAGCAACACCTGCTATAACTGCAACAACATCATCAGCAATTTTTATTGCATTGTTATTACCTAAAGCAATTTCATCTGTTTTAGCTTGTACACCATTTTCAATTGGTGCTGTTTGATTTACAATTTCATTATTATTATTTTCGTCCATAAAATATACCTCCTTGTCCGAAAAATGATTTGATATTTTCTGGTAATAAGTATATCAATTTTTATTGATTTTTACAACCTTTTTCATAGAATTTATTTACTTTTTAATCACATATAGAACTTTCGTCTTCTGAGTAGCCCAAACAAATCATCCAATCACATATCTATACGCCATATTATCACAAATTATAATAAACTCACCTTGCTCATCAGCAATTGTTTCATAAAATAAAATTGGCATTCTTACTTCTTCTTCTATATCTAATAATTGGTCAAAATTCTTAACATCAATAACATTTAAACTATCTATTTCAACAGGACTTACAATTTCAGCAACAATATCTCCATAGTTCTTCAAAATTCTATTTAATGCAATAGCATAATCACTCTTCTTACTAAACTTAATTGATTTTTTTATTGAATCTAATATAATTAAAATAGCAACTAATACAAATATTGAACCTATTATTAACAATACTTTATTTATTTGCTTTTTATCCTCTGTTTTATCAACAACTGACTTTGTTTCTGCATTTTCAAATTGTTTTTCTATTGTAAATACATCTTGTGCTAAATCCATTTTAACATTCATTATAGAGCTTTCAACAACTGTATTTTCAATTCCTGGTACATCAGAATCACTTCTTACTATTATTTTTATTACTAAATCAGCTTTAATAGGCATTCTTAATTGTTCTTTAAAATTCTTTACTTCATTATTGTATTTAGCAAAATCAACATCAAAATTTTCATTTATTGTAAAATTAGAACCATTCGCATCTAATTCCTTTGGTTCAACAATAACCTCCTGCTTTGACCAAATTGTTTTATTAGAATCTTCATTAACATTTGCATATTTCACATCTGTTACAGCAATTATTTGATACATATATTTTGTGTTAGATTTTTTATTTCCAGATAAAGAATATGAAAAATCCATATTTATTTTATCAACCAAGCTAGATATATATGTTCTATCCATATCTAATGTTTGATTTGCAAAAAATTCATTTTCAACAAGATTTACACTATAATTTAAATTACGACTTATATTATACGAAAATAGTAAATTTTCCTTTCCTTGTTCAACAATAAATGATTTAACAATCATTATTATTCCTAAAAATAGTATAATAGTACTTATACAAATATTTCTTAAAACATTTTTTGTTCTATTTTTACTCAAATCCTTTTCCATTTTTCCACCTCTTCATTTGTTATACTGTTATAAAAGATTTCATTCCTAATATTTTTTCACTAAACCATACTGAAGGATAGCCAACATACGGAATATAAATACTTACTTTACCTATTATCTGCTCTTCTTCTACTAAATTTGTATCAGGAACATTATTATTATCTCCTTGCGTTTGAAACAATAACTTACCATCTTTATCTTTTTTTATATCAATTATTCTGTGTATAACTTCACCATTTTCTGCTCTATAATGCAAAATATCTCCTACCTTTAATTTATTTAAATCTTTTTTATTTAATTTATGTGATATTACAACTGCTCCTCTACTAAATGTTGGAACCATACTATATGACATTATTGCAACAGGCTTGATTGGTAAAAATCCTGCTATAAATGCAACAACCAATAGTAAAACCGCTATTCCTGGTATTTTTTTCACAGGGTTCATTTTCTTTTTTTCTTTTCTTGTCATTCTTGTAGTTTTTATTGTATGTTCATAATTATTATATAAAAATAATATCAATGAAATTAAAATATCAAAAATTGATTTCAAAAACCAATCTAAATTTGGGAAGATTGGCGATAACACTTGAAACAATGCTACCGGTATTGAATATGCATATACAAGTAATGTTCCACCAGATATTGCTAAATAACTACATACACAGCCTTTTGCTATTTCAGGTATTATCACAGAAGCAATATATTCAAAGATTTTTTCACCAGATGAAAAAACTGCTAATCCTTCTGTATAATCTAATCTTAACAATACAAAAACTAATGTAAACAAAACATAATTAATCTTTTTTCTTTGATTATTCATTACTTTTGTTCTTACATAATCTTGCATTCCAATCATTCCAACTATAAAAAACAGATTCTTCAGAATTATAAAAATACTTCGTCCATACGGACTTTTTTTATACCCTAAAATAAGACCTAGTAAAAAATACAATATGTAATAGGTTATAACAATTATTAAAGTAGTTTTTACTTTTTCTTTTTTTCCTTTAAATCGTGTATGATCATTTTCTATTGGTACTGAAATAATTGTAAGAGCTATCCAAATTATCATTGTTACTATTCTTGTTGATTCTTGAAAAAAACTTGGAATAATAAAAACTGTTAATAATAAACACCCAATCAGAATTGCGCATAATAAAGCCACATAAATAGTTATTGCTCTATTTTCTTTATTCATTTTCGCTTATATACTCCTTTTTTCTTATGTTATTTTTATTATATTTTACAAATGCAATTATCTTTTATTAGAAGCTAATCTATCATTTAGTGTTAAATTGTTTATACTAAATTCTCCTTCTCCAAAAATAGCTATTTTTATTTCTAACTCTAAATTACTTCCTTTGGAAACATATCCATTTGAAGTATTTGGGCTTAATGCAACTCTACCATTTTTTATTTCAATTTGTGAATTTGATACAGAACTTGATTCTAATTCATTACATCCCTGTGGTGCATCAAATTCAACTTTCCATGATGTTATATCATCATCCAAATTAGTTACTATAATTTTCACATCATATACTGTATAATTATTTGTTTCATTTTTTTCAGTGTTTAATATCTGATAATTGTAATAACTTTTTCCTTTTATATATCCATTAATTCGTTGTTCAACAATTGTAGCTTTTCCAAATATATTAAGTTTTTGTCTTAATACAGAATATCCTATACTTATTGTGAAAAAAAATATTATTATTGCAATTATCGAAACTAACTTTAAATTTACTTTTTCAAAACTTCTTCTTCTCATATTTTCTCCTTGATAAAAAAGGATTTGTCTATTTGGAGCACATTCTACTCCTTGATACATTAATTTTCAAATCACAAAATTTACTGTTATAAAAAAATAGAAGCAATTTTGCTATCAATTCTGGGGGTTCTTTTTAGCAGAACCATATTAATTGATAACAAGAACCGCCTCTTAGCTCTAATCTAATTTTATACAAATTTAAAAGTTATCATATAAAATGATTTTTGTATTAATTACTCAGCTTGTTCATAATTTAATGTAATTGTTGCTGTTTTTGATTTTGTATCTGGAACTGTTGTTGAATCTGCATCCCATGTTACAGTTACTATATAATCTTTAGTGTCTCCTGAAGATAAAACATCATCTTGTTTTGCATTAATTGAATACTTAATGTCAGCTGGTGCAGCTTTGTTAACTGTTTCAATTCCATCAACACTTGTTAATTTTGCATTTATACTTCCTTGATTAGCAACTGTTACTATGTATTGTGCAGATGCTCCTGGGTATAAAAGATTTACATCAAAAGTTGCTGTTGTTGAAGTATATGATGGAGATGTTTTACTCTCGGCTCCTACCATAGATCCTTCTTTTATATCTGTAAATAATATTTTCCATTCAGCCGAAATATTGGCCGTTCCATTAATTACCAACGCTTGTGATAATGCAGCATAACCAACCGCCATTCCAACAACCACCAATAACAAAATTAATAAAATAACATTTTTATTATTTTTTCTTGTACTCATATTTTACTACCTCCTATGGCTTTTCTAATAATATTTTACCATATATTGTAAAAATAACAATAGTTTAGAAAAAATGTAATATAGTTGTAATTTTTTTGTAACAGTTTTGTAATAAAGTGAGCAATTGGGGACGTGTACCAGCTGTGCATTTTGCACAGCTGGTACACGTCCCCAATT
>CAMEHU010000031.1 GCA_945917765.1 uncultured Lachnospiraceae bacterium
CAGTGGTGTGAGAGGACACTGAATAAAATAATTATTCAGTTCCTACTCGATTATATTGAAATATTTTACAATAAAAAGTTAATGTATATCTATTTTAAAAAAACAATTTGTAAAAAGTGCAAATTTTTATAAAAAAATACAGCATTTTTGTTGACATATTCCAATAAAAGTGATAGAATAGTAAAGCGTATAATAAGTGAAAATATGTTTAAAACATAAATCTATTAAAGAATGGCTGGAGGTGTATTAAATGGCAGCAAAAGGAGCTAGAGAATCAATAATATTAGCTTGTTCAGATTGTAAAAGAAGAACATATACAACAAGCAAGAACAAGAAAAATAATACTGACAGATTGGAAATAACTAAATACTGTAAATTCTGTGGAAAACGTACTACACATAAAGAAACAAAATAATCTTTAGGGAGGAATTTAAAATGGCTAAAGAAAAAGAAAGTAAAGTAAAAAATGATAACAAACACTTTATGAAAGATGTAAAGGCGGAACTTAAAAAGGTTGTATGGCCTACATCAAAACAAATGGTTAATAATGTAACTGCAGTTCTTGTTATAGTATTAGTAACTGCTGCAATTGTATTTTGCTTAGATTTTGTTTTTGGTGCAATGAACAAATATGGTGTAGAAAAAATAAAAGAGCATGTTCAATCAAATAATCAATCTCAATCTCAAAATGTTGACAATAATGATTCAAATAAAGAAAATGTTTCTGATGAAAATAATGAAGAATCAAATGCTGATGAACAAAACGTTGATTCAGAAAACAATGAAAACGACGGAAATGCTGATAATACACAAGTTAATGAATAGGCTATTATAAACGACTGAAATACGAATGTAATAAGTAAATCAAAAAGATTTGTTTATATTTTGAGCTGTTTAAAGAAGGAGGCTAAAACTATGTCTCAAGATAGTAAAGAATTAACTCCAAAGTGGTATGTTGTACATACATATTCTGGTTATGAAAACAAAGTAAAAACTGATTTGGAAAAAACAGTTAAAAATAGGGAACTAGAAGATTATTTCTTTGAAATAATTGTTCCTATGGAAGAACAAATAGAAATTAAAGATGGTAAAAAGAAAACTAATTTAAAAAAGGTTTTCCCTGGTTATGTTTTAATCAAAATGATTGTAACAGAAGCAACTTGGTATATTGTTAGAAATACAAGAGGCGTTACAGGTTTTGTTGGTTCAGGAACAGATCCAATTCCGCTTACTGATGAAGAAATCAGAAATATGGGATTTGAGAAAGTTGAAGTTAATGTTGATTATAATATCAATGATTCAATTAGAGTTGTTGATGGACCATTGAAAGATTTTGTTGGTGTTGTACAAGAAATCAACAAAGAAAAACATAAAGTTAGAGTTTTAGTTTCTATGTTTGGAAGAGAAACTCCAGTTGAATTAGAGTTTTCACAAGTACAAAAAGTGTAAAACTAATTATTTTATTAAGTTAATAATTTAAATTTATATAAATTATTTTGACAATATATTAGACTAAAAGGAGGTGCAATTAGAAATGGCAGAGAAAGAAGTTAGCAATATAATCAAATTGCAAATACCTGCAGGTAAAGCTACACCAGCTCCACCAGTAGGTCCAGCATTAGGTTCAAGTGGTGTTAACATTATGCAATTCGTTAAAGAATTCAATGATAGAACAGCTAATCAACCTGGAATGATAATCCCAGTTGTTATCACTGTTTACAAAGATAAATCTTTTGAATTTATAACAAAAGTACCACCAGTTGCAGTTTTAATTAAAAAAGCTGCTAAAATTGAAAAAGCTTCAGGAAAACCTAACATGGATAAAGTTGCAACAATTACAAAAGCTCAAGTTAAGGAAATTGCTGAGCAAAAAATGCCAGACTTAAATGCTGCATCATTAGAAGCTGCAATGAGTATGGTAGCTGGAACAGCTCGTTCTATGGGTGTTATTGTTTCAGAGTAATTTGAATAATAAGATTTAATTTTAAAAAACAAATTTTTTATAAAAAAATTGTTTCATTAAAAAATTAAATGTTTGATTATTCTATAAAATTATTTTAATTGGGAGAGTGTATAACTCGTTTGAACCAAAGGAGGTTAAAAATGAAAAGAGGAAAAAGATATCTTGCAGGTGAACAACTTGTAGATAAGTCAAAAGTTTACAGTGCAAAAGAAGCTTTAGAAACAATTGAAAAAATGCCTAAAGCAAAATTTGATGAAACTGTAGAACTACATGTAAAATTAGGTGTTGATTCAAAACACGCTGACCAACAAGTTAGAGGTACAACAGTACTTCCAAATGGTACAGGTAAAACATTAAAAGTATTAGTTTTTGCTAAAGGACCAAAAGCTGAAGAAGCTGTAAAAGCAGGAGCAGATTATGTTGGTGCTGAAGAATTAATACCAAAAATCGAAAAAGAAAACTGGTTTGACTATGATGTTATAGTTGCTACTCCAGACATGATGGGGGTAGTTGGTAGATTAGGTAAAGTTTTAGGACCAAAAGGTTTAATGCCTAACCCAAAATCAGGAACAGTAACAATGGATGTTACAAAAGCAATTAATGAAATTAAATCTGGTAAAGTTGAATATAGATTAGACAAAACTAATATTATTCACTTAGGATTTGGTAAAGTTTCATTTGGTGCAGAAAAATTATTAGAAAACTATGATGCAATTATAAGTGCAATCATAAAAGCTAAACCTGCAGCTGCTAAAGGACAATACATTAAAAGCGTTGCAATTTCTACAACAATGGGACCAAGCATGTATATTGATCAAAAATAATTTATAGATTTATATAGCCAAAGAAAGTAGGCATAAAGTAAGTCCTACCGAGGCAAACATATTATGAGCGGATTTATCCAATCTATATATGCCTCGTTTTATGGCTTATATAGATTGGATTTTATTATTGCTTAAATTTCTAGGAGGTGAACTAATTAAAATGGCAAGTGAAACTATTTTAAAACAAAAGGAAGCACAAGTTAACGAATTAGCTGAAAAATTTAAAGAAGCTAAAGTTATACTTTTAACAGAATACAGAGGTATAAACGTTGCAGATGATACTAAATTAAGAAATGATTTAAGAAATGCAAATGCACAATACAAAATAATGAAAAACAATATCGTTAAAAGAGCATTAAATGCAAATGGTGAAAATGGATTAGATGATTTATTAGAAGGTCCTACAGCTGTTGTTATGGGTAATGAAGATTACTTAGAACCAGCTAAAGTTGTTTATAACTTCACAAAAAACAATGATTTCTACAAAATCAAAGGTGGAATTATTGAAGGTAAAGTTATGACTGCTGAAGAAATCATTACATTAGCAAAATTACCATCAAGAGATACATTGTTATCAATGCTTGCTGGTGGATTACTTGCAACTATTTCAAAATTCGCAGTTGCTCTTGATCAAGTTCGTGTACAAAAAGAAGCTGAAGCTTAATTTTGTATAACAGGAATATATTAAATTGAAAATTTTATTCGGTTTGTATATGTAAAAATTATTGTGAATAATCACAGAGATATAGATTAGCAAACTTAAATTGCTGAAATTAAAGATTTGCAGACTTAAACTGCTATTAAAGAGTCGTGAACTTAAATCACTGTATTATAATGCGAGTGGCGTACGTAAATCGCCGGATGTTAAATTTATTTAAATATGAGGCTTATAATAATTATAAGACTATCATATAAAAGAAGTGGCAAAACCACAAATATAATTTTAGGAGGATATAAAAATGAATAAAGAAGAAATGATTGAAGAAATCAAAAAAATGACAGTTGTTGAATTAGCTGATTTAGTAAAAGCTATAGAAGAAGAATTTGGAGTATCTGCAGTAGCAGCTGCTGCACCAGCAGCAGGAGCAGTAGCAGGAGCTGCTGAAGAAAAAACATCTTTTGATGTTGTATTAACAGATGCAGGAGCAAACAAAATCCAAGTAATCAAAGTTGTTAGAGACGCTACAGGATTAGGATTAAAAGAAGCTAAAGAATTAGTTGACGGTGCTCCAAAAACAGTTAAAGAAGGAGCTAGCAAAGACGAAGCTGAAGAATTAAAAGCTAAATTCACAGAAGTTGGAGCTGTTGTTGAATTAAAATAATTTAGAAAGTCGTGCCTCGCTTTTTTGCGGGGCGATTTCTTTTTTTAGGCGGTCGTCAAAATTGTAAATTATGTAGCTTTGAAAAATATAATATTACATTCCGTAGACTTGCTGGCTCGGCTTTGTAAAAAAGCTATATAATTTACAATTTTGACTACTCTACTGTTAGGGGAAAATTTTATTTTGAAAAATGTTGTAGAAAAGCTTGTTACTTTTTTCTTTTCAAGTTGGTGATATGTGGACTGAATGGTGGTTTGGAGAGAGAAAAATTTGGGTTGACAAGTAGAGTAATTAAGGTATAGAATAAATGTGTAATAATGGATTTTTTTGGAGGTAAAGATGAGAATTTTATTAGATGCTATGGGAGGAGATAATGCTCCTGATGCAAATATTAAAGGTGCTGTAAAGGCTATAAATCAAGTTGAGGCTGAAGTTGTTTTAATTGGTAATAAAGATGTAATAAATTCTAGAGTAAAGGAATTATTTGGGAAAAATGATATTTCTGAAATTTCTGATAGATTAAGTATAAAACATACAACTGAAACTATAGAGATGGAGGATATTCCTACACAAGCAATAAAACATAAAAAAGATTCATCTATGGTTGTTGGATTTAATATGTTAAAAAACGATGAAGGTGATGTGTTTATTTCTGCTGGAAATTCAGGTGCATTACTTACAGGTGCTACTTTATTAGTTGGAAGAATTAAGGGCATTGATAGACCTGCTATGGCTGGTATTTTACCTGCTTATAAAAGTAGATTATTATTAATAGATTCAGGTGCTAATACAAATTGTAAACCTCTTAATTTATTACAGTTTGCTCAAATGGCTACAATATATTTAAGTAATACATTTGGTGTAAAATCACCAAGAATTGGATTATTAAATATTGGAACAGAGGAAACTAAAGGGAATGAATTAACAAAAGAAACATATAAATTATTAAAAGAAAAGTCAGAAGAATTAAATATCAATTTTATTGGAAATGTTGAAGGTAGAGATGCTTTTTCAGGTGAAGTTGATGCTATTGTTACAGACGGATTTACTGGAAATGTTTTCTTAAAAGCTGTTGAAGGTTTAGGTAAATTTGTTAAAGTTAGTTTAACTGAAAGTCTTAAAAAGAATATGATTTCTAAATTGGCAGCAGTACCATCATTACCTGCAATAAAAAGATTTGCTAAAACTTGTGATTATAAAGAATATGGTGGAGCTTTGTTTTTAGGGGTAAAGAAGCCTGTTGTTAAAGCACATGGAAGTAGTGATGAAAAATTATTTGAATATACTATTAAGCAAGCAGAACAGTTTGTAAAAAATAAAGCTGTTGATAGAATGATTGAAGAATTTGAAAAAATTAATATCAAAAAAGAGATTATTAAATAAAAGGTTTAAGGTATTTTCGACTAATTAGTAAAAATTTTAAAAAAGTATTGACATTTCTTTTAACATATAATATTGTTAGATAAACAAGAATGGTTGTGATAAAAAACTTGGAGGGAGGTGAACTTAGGTATGAGTTCAGAAGAAGTTTTTGAAAAAGTAAAAAATATTATAGTTGAACAATTAGGTGCTACAGAAAGTTCAGTAACAATGGAGGCATCTTTTATAGATGATTTAGGTGCAGATTCTTTGGATATAGTTGAATTAATTATGGCTTTAGAAGAAGAATTTGATACAGAGATTCCAGATGCTGACGCTGAAAAAGTTGTTACAGTTGGAGATGTAGTTGATTATATAAAAGAACATATTGCTTAATTGTAGGTTCTAAAAATATAATATTAAATTACAAATAAAATTGAAAGGGTAACTCCTTTCTTTTTTATTAATATTATGGATTACATAAAAAATTGAAATAAATAGGAAAATTTACGTTCAATAAAAAATACAAATTATTATAAAGAAAGGAATAGTAAAATGGGGTTAGAAATATTAGAAAATAATATTGGTTATAAATTTACAGATATAAACCTATTAAAAAAGGCATTAACACATACTTCATATGCAAATGAACATCATATTGAAAGTAATGAAAAATTAGAATTTTTAGGCGATAGTATTTTGGAGTTTATTTCAAGTAAATTTATTTATAATAATTATAGATTCTTAAAAGAGGGAGAAATGACTAAAGTTAGAGCGGATGTTGTTTGTGAGAAAAGTTTGTATCAAGTTGCTTTAAAGCATAATTTTAGTGATTTCTTATATTTAGGAAAAAGTCAAGTAAGAAATGGAGATATGGTTAGACCTGCTATTTTAGCTGATAGTGTTGAGGCTGTTATTGCTGCAATTTATTTTGATTCAGATTTAGAGCATGCTGAAAAATTTATTGTTGACAATTTAAAAGAAGCAATTGATGTTGCAAGTCATCATGTTGGTATGAAGGATTATAAAACAGTTTTACAAGAGAAATTACAAATACATGGAGATGTTAATATAAAATATATTATAATTGAAGAAAAAGGTCCAGATCATGATAAAACATTTGTTGCAGAGGTAAGTTGTGATGGTGAAAAATTGGCAATAGGAACTGGTAAAAATAAAAAATCTGCTGAAATGGATGCAGCTCATAATGCATTGGAAAAAATAAAATAAAAGTGTCTATAAATAGGTAAAAAGGAAGGTTGATATTAGTTGAAAAAGGAATATATAATTCCAATTTTTGTTCCACATTTAGGATGCCCTAATGATTGTACTTTTTGCAATCAAAAGAAAATTAGTGGGCAAAAAAAACATGTTACAGGTGATGAAGTTAAAGAGATAATTGAATATTATTTAAGTAATTTTAAAGAGGCTGAAAGAAAAGTTGAAGTAGCCTTTTTTGGTGGTAGTTTTACAGGAATTGATACAAAGATTCAAGAGGATTTATTATCAAGTGCTAATGAGTATATTAAGGCGGGAAAGGTAGATAGCATTAGAATTTCAACTAGACCGGATTATATTAATCAAGATATTTTAAATTTACTAAGAAAATATAATGTAAAAACTATTGAGCTTGGAGTTCAATCTGCAAATGATTTTGTTTTAAATAAGTGTAAAAGAGGTCATAGCTTTGAGGATGTAAAAAAAGCTTCAGTGTTAATTAGAAAAAACAAATTTATTTTAGGACATCAGATGATGGTTGGGTTACCTGATAGTACTCAAAAAGATGAAATTGAAACTGCCAAAAAGCTTATTAAGTTACATCCAAAAATGGTTAGAATTTATCCTGTTTTAGTTATTAAAGATACTGAACTTGCTGAGGATTATTTAAGTGGGGAATATAAGCCAAATACAGTTGAACAAGCTGTTGAAACCTGCGCTATCTTGCTAAAAATGTTCAATAATAAAAAGATTGATGTTATAAGAATTGGTTTGCAAAATACTGATGAGATATGTAACCCAGAAAATGAGAATAGTCAGGTGGTAAGTGGACCATATCATCCAGCATTTAGACAATTAGTTGAAAGCAGAATTATTTATGATGAATTTTCTAAGAAAATAAAAAAAATGAATAATAAAGTTAAGGTTGTAAAAGTGCTTGTAAATGGCAATATAATTAACAATTTTGTTGGACACAAGAAGGAAAATATAAAAAGAATAAAAGAGTTGTACAATATAGATTTAGTGGTTGAAAGAGATGATTCTGTAAAAGGATATAAAATGAGAAAGGTTGTTGTATAATTATTTCAAGATTAAAGTATTTATTATGTGCAAGACGTGTGCTTTTTGTTGTATAATTCAAATTACTTAATAATTGTATTGCAATTGTTTGTATATTTTTATAAGAATTGGAAATTACTACTAATAGGTGATTTTTGATGAAAGAAATAAAAAGTAAATTTTATAGTTTTTTTATAACTGGTATTGGGCTTGTAGTAGGGTCATTTATTATGGCGTGTTCTACAGCCTTTTTCTTATTGCCAAATAAACTTTCTACAGGAGGATTTTCAGGGTTATCAACGATAGCATACTATATATTCCATATTCCTGTTGGGACTGCAATGATTTTGTTAAATTTACCTTTGTTTTTTATTGCTTTTTTTAGAGTTGGAAAAAAATTTATTTTTAAATCTATTATTGGAACTATTCTACTATCAGTTTTTATCGATTTTTTAGAAAAATTTCCACCACTTACAACAGACAAATTTTTGGCTTGTATTTATGGTGGAATTATTATGGGGATAGGAACAGCTATTATTCTAAAGGTAAATGGTTCAACAGGAGGAAGTGATTTGCTATCATATGTTGTACGTTCTTTTAATGATAAATTTAGATCTAGTGATTTAATTATAGGAATTGATACAGTTATTATTTGTTTTAGTATTTTTGTTTTTAAAGAAATCGAAATTGGTTTGTATTCAGCTATTGCAATTTATTTGATGGGTAAAATGATTGATATAGTTTTTGAAGGTGTTGATTTTACCAAAGTTTTGTTTATTGTATCAGATAAATCAAATGAGATTGCAAGTGTTATTGGTAGTGTGGTTCAAAGAGGAAGTACGGGTATTTATGCAAAAGGTATGCATACAAATTCTGATAAAATTATGTTATTTTGTGTTGGCTCTAGAAATGAAATAATTAGAATTAAGAAGATTGCGACAAGCATTGATAATAAGGCTTTTATTGTTATTTTCAATGCAAGAGAGGCATGGGGGAAAGGGTTTAGAAATGAGTTGATGAGTTCAAAAGAGTAGATTTTTATATAGATTGGATAAAAAAGGCAAAAAAACAAAAAAATATGCGAAAATGCTTGATTTTACCAAATAAATTTGATATAATAATGTCTGTTAAAACACACATAAAGCTAGTTTGAAAAGGTGTGCTTGTAAAAATTTTTAATTACAAGTCTTTGAAAAATGTTTGAAACTTTATGGAGGTAAAACAAAAAGGGAGGAAATAGAAATGGCAGTAGTTGCAATGAAACAATTACTAGAAGCTGGTGTTCACTTTGGACATCAAACAAGAAGATGGGATCCTAAAATGGCTGAATATATTTTTCAAGCTAGAAATGGTATCCATATTATAGATCTTCAAAAAACATCAAAAAAATTAGATGAAGCATATGACTTCATGAAATCACAAGCAGAAGAAGGAAAAACAGTTTTATTTGTTGGAACAAAAAAACAAGCTCAAGACTGTATGAAAGAAGCTGCTGAAAAAAGTGGTATGTACTATGTAAATCAAAGATGGTTAGGTGGAATGCTTACAAACTTTGAAACAATTCAAAAAAGAGTACAAAGATTAAATGAATTAGAAACAATGGAACAAGATGGTACTTTTGAAGTATTACCTAAAAAAGAAGTTATTATCTTAAAGAAAGAAATGGAAAAACTAGAAAAGAACTTAGGTGGAATTAAAGATATGAAAGAAATTCCAGGTGTTTTATTTGTAGTTGACCCTAAAAAAGAAAGAATAGCTATATTAGAAGCTAGAAAATTAAATATTCCAGTTGTAGGTTTAATTGATACAAACTGTAATCCAGAAGATGTAGATTATGCTATACCAGGAAATGATGATGCAATTCGTGCTGTAAGTTTAATTGCTGATTGTATGGCAAATGCTATAATCGAAGGAAGACAAGGAGAGTCTTTTGAAACATCTGCAGAAGCTAATGAACAAGCTGCAGAAGAAACAGAAGAACCAACAAGCATGGAAGAAGTTGTTGAAGCAACTGAAGAATAATAAATATTGTTGATTTTGAAAGAGTGGGGCTTTCTTGCTCTACTCTTTTTTAATAAGATTTTGGGACGGTTTTTAAATCGGGGACGGAGAAAATTTTAAATTTTTTAAATCGGGGACAGACTTTTAGTCGTAAACGATTGTAAAAAATATTTAATGATTTCAAAGTCTGTCACCGATTTCAAAAATTTAAAATTTTCTCCGTCCCCAATTTAAAAAAGGAGGAATTTGAATATGGTAACAGCAAGCCAAGTAAAAGATTTAAGAGAAAAAACAGGTGCAGGTATGATGGACTGCAAAAAAGTTTTAACAGAAACTGATGGAGATATGGAAAAAGCAATCGAATTATTAAGAGAAAGAGGAATTGCTAAAGCTGCAAAAAAATCTAGCAGAGTTGCTGCTGAAGGATTAGTAGCTAGCTATGTTTCTGAAGATGGAAAAGTTGGTGCAGTTGTTGAAGTAAATGCTGAAACAGATTTCGTTGGAAAAAATGAAGAATTCAAAAATTTTGTTAACGATGTTGCAAAACAAATAGTTGAAAAAAATCCTGCTAATGTAGAAGAATTATTAGGACAAGAATCAATTGCAGAAGCCGGAAAAACAGTTCAAGAAGTTTTAACAAATAAAATTGCTACAATTGGTGAAAACATGACAATTAGAAGATTTGAAAGATTTGTATCAAATGGTATAGTTGGAAGCTATATTCATGGTGAAGGAAAAATCGGTGTATTAGTTGATATGGAAAATGCTACACCAGAATTAGCAAAAGACATTTGTTTACAAATTGCTGCTGCTAAACCAGAATTCTTAAATAGAGAATCAGTTACACCTGAAAGAGTAGAAAAAGAAATGGAAATTTTAAAAGCACAAGCTATGAATGAAGGAAAACCTGCTGAAATAGCTGAAAAAATGGTTCAAGGTAGAATTAATAAATTCTATGGAGAAATCTGCTTAATGGAACAAGAATTTGTTAAAGATCCAGATATGAAAATTAACAAATTATTAGAATCTAAAGGAGCAAAAATTAATAATTTTGCAAGATTAGAAAAAGGTGAAGGAATCGAAAAAGTAGAAGAAAACTTTGCTGAAGAAGTTGCAAAACAAATAAAAATGTAATTTATTTTTATAAATTGATCAGCGAAGGTTGATAATAATGTATAATTCAAACCATTTTACATATTATTAACCTTCGCTGTCTCTATATTATAAAAAATGTTATTATTTATTTCAGTATGTTATAATTATTATAGATTTAGAATGTGGATTGAAAATTTATTTTAGCGAAAAGAATGATGGGAATTTAATAAGGATAGAGTAATATAGAAAATTATAAAAAAGAGGTAAAATATGGATAAAGTTAAATGTATAAAAAAAGCAAATATTTATTTAGGTGTTATAGCACTTATAGCAATTGACCAAATAGTGAAAGTATTAATAATAAATAATATTAAATATAAAACCATTACCATTATAAAAGGTATTTTAAACTTTTCTTATTGTGAAAATAGAGGCGTAGCATTTAGTTTTGGAAATGGACGTGTTCCACTTTTTATAGTAATTAATTTTATTATTATTGGTGGACTAATATTTTATTTTGAAAAAAATCGTAGTGAATTTAAAGGAAAACTAAGTAAAATATTTTTTACAATGGTAATTGCAGGTGGAATAGGAAACCTGATTGATAGGATATTTAGAGGATTTGTTGTTGATTTTATAGATATTAATCAATTGTTTAATTTTGCTATTTTTAATGTTGCAGATATTTATATTGTTGTTGGAATTATTGGGTTAGCAATAAACTTTTTAATTCGAGGGGTACAAGTTACAGAGAAAAAGTAGATTTGAAAGGCAAAGTAGGTGAAAGGAAAAATATGAAAAAATTAATTGTAAGTGAAGAAAATGATGGGATTAGACTTGATGCATATATAGCAGATAATATGGAAAATCTTTCAAGAACAGCAGTTAAAAGATTAATTGAAGATGGTAATATTATTGTTAATAATAAAATTCAAAAAGTGTCATATAAGGTGCACGAAAACGATGAAATAGAAATTAATGAGCCTGAGGCTAAAGAAGTTAGCTTAGAGGCACAAGATATTCCAGTTGATGTTATATATGAAGATTCAGATATTATTGTTGTTAATAAGCCAAAAGGATTGGTAGTTCATCCTGCAAATGGTAACTGGGATGGTACTTTGGTTAATGCTATTATGGCTATATGCAAAGATAGTTTGTCAGGTATCGGAGGAGAAATAAGACCAGGTATTGTTCACAGACTTGATAAAGATACATCTGGACTTTTAATAGTTGCAAAAAATGATGAGGCTCATATTAATATGAGTAATCAAATAAAAGATAGACAAGTTAAAAAGATTTATTACGCATTAGTTAGGGGAATTGTTAGTGAAAATGAGGCTACAATAAATATGCCTATTGGAAGAAGTACTAAAGATAGAAAGAAAATGGCTGTTACTAAAACTGGTAAAGAAGCGATTACACATTTTAAAGTACTTGAAAGATTTAATAAATATACTTTGTTAGAAGTTAAAATAGATACTGGAAGGACACATCAAATTAGAGTTCATTTAAGTGAAATAGGACATCCCGTCGTAGGAGATGAAGTTTATTCAAATGGTAAGAATGAATTTGGTGTAAAAGGACAATTGTTACATGCCAAAGTTTTAGATTTTAAACATCCAATTACAGGGAAAGATATGCATTTAGAAGCGGAATTACCACAAGAATTTTTAGATGTACTTGATAAATTAAGAATAAAATAAAAGCATAGATGTATAAAAGCTTGTGCATTTAGAGAAAATATATGCTGGTTATTTACTATGAGTTTAGGTGGATTATTTGCAACATATGGTACATTGAGTACTCACAAAAGAGAGTTAGAGAGAGTCTCTCTCCTAATAATTATTATTGTTTAAAACAAGAAAGGAATGAAATATGGAAGAAATCAGATTACAAAAATTTCTTTCTAATAGTGGAGTTTGTTCTAGAAGAAATGCAGAAAATCTCATTATTGAAGGAAAAGTTCGTGTAAATGGAAAAGTTGTTACAGAACTTGGAACAAAGGTTAATCCAGAAAAAGATGAGATTGTTTGCAATGGGGAGAAAGTAAAATTAGAAAAAAAATTTGTGTATGTTTTATTAAATAAACCTATTGGATATGTTACAACTGTAAAAGATCAATTTGGAAGACCTACAGTATTAGATTTAGTAAAAGACGTTGATGCAAAGTTACTACCAGTTGGTAGGTTAGATATGTATACATCAGGTGCTATTATTTTAACAAATGATGGAGATTTTATTTTTAAAGTAACACATCCCAAAAACGAGATTAATAAAACATATAATGCAACTGTTAGAGGAATTGTTGATAAAAACGATGTAGAAAAACTTGAAAATGGGGTTGAAATAGATGATTATGTTTCAGGTAATGCAATTGTTAAGATTCTAAAAGTTGATGAAAAAAAGAATATTTCTAGACTTCAAATAACTATTCATGAAGGAAAAAATAGAGAAGTTAGAAAAATGTGTTCTGCTATAGGAAAAAATGTTATTGCGTTACACAGAGCTAAAATTGGTAATATTGGGGTTAAAGATTTAAATATTGGTAATTGGAGATTTTTATCTGATACAGAGGTAAAGAGTTTTCTTAAGTAAATATATTTCAGAATGCTACATAATTCTGTGGTTCAGACTGATTATTTTGTAAAATTGTTAAATTGTAACTTTTAATTTTAAATTTTCAATAAAACCTATTGTAAAAAAAATATATTAATTATATAATGAAGAAAACTTAAGAAAAAGGGGTGTACCAATGGAATACCAAAGATTTATGCCAGAAGGCTGGCAAATTAGTGAGGTTGACTTAAGCAAAGAACAACTTACTAGTGCAATTTCAACAGGTGAAATTTTGCAAGCAAAAGTAAATAAATGTGACTCAAATTATAATTTATATGTAGATTTAGGAAATAGTTTAATAGGTGTTATACCTAGAGAAGAAGTTGAAGCTGTTAATATTGATGAAACAGGATTTCCAAAGCCTAATATATGTATGAGTAAAGTAAATAAATTTGTTCAATTTAAAGTTAAAGATGTTGATTCTAGAAACAATTTTATTTTATCAAGAAGAGCAGTAGGGGAAGATGCTTTAAATTGGATTACTAATGAATTGCAAGAAGGTATGGTTGTTAATGGAATAGTAAAAAGTATGCAACCATATGGAGTTTTCGTTGAAATAGGTGGAGGTATAGTTGGCTTATTACATATTGAAGATATTTCTGTAGCAAGGATTAAAACTCCAGCAGAAAGATTGAAAATTGGACAGAAGATTAATGTTATGATAAAATGTATAGATAAAAAGCTTGAAAGAGTTATTTTAACTTATAAAGAATTATTAGGAACATGGGAAGATAATGTTAAAGATTTTTGTGAAGGTGAAACAGTTACAGGAATAGCAAGAGAAACAGAAAAATCAAAAAATGGTATCTTTGTTGAACTAAAACCGAACTTAGTTGGAATGGCAGAATATAAAGATGGAATTGAATATGGTCAAAATGTTGATGTATATATTAAAAAGATAATTCCAGATAAAAAGAAGATTAAGTTATTGTTTGTATAATTATGATATATGTTATATTCTTTATAGTTTAAATGTAATAAATAGTGTTAACAATATCAAATTATATTTAGCTTTGTTTATATTAGTATATTTAAATTAATATTAAATTTAAGTATATATTATAAAATTTTTAATAAAATTTTAGGAGGTTTTTAAAGTGGTAAATGATAATGAAATTAAAGCAACAGTATCACCTTTTGCAATCAGAGAAGGAGAAATTAAAACTTTTGATGGAAAAGATGGTTATGTTTCAATGAATCAAATTGTACATAAGATAAATATCGGACATATTAATGATATACATTTTGAAATATTGGATTTAGTAAATGAGTTTGAATTTATTACATCAAGACAATTATTCCAATTACTTGAATGGAAAGGGATAGACGTTAAATCTCAAGATAAACTTAATAATAAATTAGATCAATTAGTTCGTTCTAAGATATTAACAAGATATTATTTTAATTCTGAAGATGGAAAAGGTATATATAGAATTTATTGTATGGAAAAAATGGGTAAATACTTATTGACATCTAGAGAAAAAGAATGTAAATGGCAACCTAGTGATAATGCTAAACCAGTTCCTATGATAAAGAAAAGATTAGCAGGAAATCAAACAATTATTGCATATTTAAGAAAAGTAAAAGCGTTTGATAGTTATGTTGCAAAACCAAGTATTAGTGCTAAAGTTGCTGGTAAAAACTTTAAAGCAACAGGTGGAAGTATTAAGCTTACTAAAGCTTCAAAATCTATTAATTTTGTTTTTGAAGTTATTAGAAGGGAAGAGGATTGGAAGAAGAAACTTGTTGATAAAATGAGATTATATAAAGATTTCTATGATAATTTTGTTCCAGGTGATTCTGGCTTCCATAGTGTACCACAATTGATTATTATATGTGAAGATGATAAACATATTGCAGAAACATTTAAAGAAATTGTAGTTAATAAAATTGAAATAGAAAAAATAAGATTATATTTTACAACAGACTTACGTCAAAATGAAGAAAGCTTAGATAAAACATTAGTTGGATTTAAAATTGACGAAAATTCTGGAAAATATAAGATGGAGAATATACAAGTTAAGTTATTGGGAATGTAGTTTAAAATGATGTTTACGATATTAGTAGTTCATTGAAAAAAGTGCATTTATTCTAATATATGTTTAATAAGTATTGAACTTAAATATAAAAAAAATATAGGTATTATTTTATAATACCTATATTTTTTATTTGATAGTATATATAGTTCATATTTACTATATATACTATATGTTTATTTTTTTGGTAAATCTTTATTTTTTACTACAGCATCTTCTGAATCAGTTTCAAATATTGAATCAGTGTAATCTGTTCTTATTGGATCTAATTCTATTTCTGATTCATCATCTTCTGAGAAACTATTTAAAACAGGTTTCTTTTTCTTTAATTTGTCAACAAATTTATTTGAAGATTCTTCATCATCTGGAGTTCCTGCTGTAGAGTTTCCAGAATATTTTGTAAAGTTGAATTTCTTAACTTCATGTTTTTCTTTGTATTTTGCAGATACGAAATCAAGATTTCCAATACCATTTTCATATTTTCCACCTTCACCCATAATCTTGTATAAACATTGTTTAAACTTAGTACTTTGTACTTTTCCTGGTTTATATCTGATATCTGGTTTATATGAAATATCACTAAGTTTTGGATCGTATTTACCTTTTTCTGCGTCATAATTATTTTTGAATCTCCATTTTTTCTCTTCACCAATTTCTTTACTCCACCATTCATTATCTTCTGGAGTGTTGTTTCCGAATACTACTTTGTTTGCACAGTTGGCGATAATAGTATTTCTATATTTTTTATTATTAACATTTAATTGATCTAAGTTTTGAGCTGATACAACAGAACCAACTCTGTATTTTCTATACATTGTAAATATTGCTTCTGTTTGTGAACAGATGAAATCTGGGAATTCATCAATATATAAGAAGTGAGGGATACGAGTATTTTCATTTCCTGGTCTTCTTAATACAGCATATTGCATTGATAATATAAAGAATAAACCAAATGCTGTATGTGCAGATACACCTAAATCTCCACGTCTTGTACATAATAATGTTATATCACCATTAGCTAATGCTTGGTCGAAATTAATATTATTTGTTCTGTTACATAAAATATTACGTATTCCTGGATAACGAAGCATGTTATCTAATAATGTACTTGCTGAATATACGTATTTTTCAGTATTTTCTCTACCTGCACCATTTGCATAGAAATTCTTTTTAAAGTAAGATAAAAGTATAGTATGTTTTTGTGCAAGTTCTTCATCTTTTTCAAGCTCTTTACACATGTATTCAACTAAATTGAAATCATTTAGTAAGCTTAACATATCTTCAAGTGTAGGTAATTCATTATCATGCATTCTCGGATACATTTCTTTTAATAAAATTGATAGGTTTTCGATAACTTGATATGAGTAAGTATTTTCATAAGCAACATCAACTGAATATCCTGCATAATGTGTTAAACCTTTTAAAACTGTTGAAATAGCAACTGCTGTTTGCATTGGGTCATCATATGCAAAAGGATTTAATCCAAGAGATTCAGCATTATTTGGATCAATTAAATTAACATGCATTTTATATGCTTTTGCAATTTCTAATATATGTTTTGTTGATTCAAAATCAGGTGCGATATATGTAATACCTAAATTTCTGTATGTAATATTATCTGAAGAAACATTATAAATCATTTTTTTCATATATGATTGGAATATACGTGTTTTTGATTCTTTAGGTTTAATCATATTTAAGTTAAAGTTATTATTGATATAATCGTTATCATAAGGGCATGTTAGAGAAGCTATTCCTGTTTTTAAAGTTACAAATGCTAATTGTTTACTTGTTTCTCTATATTGATATTTTTTATCTATATCTCTTGCTATCATTGGTTCAAATATCAATGATGTTTTACCAGAACCAGATACACCAACTACAAGCATTGATTCAAAACGTCTCTTTTCAGAAATTTTAACTGTTTTACCTGTTCTAGCATCTGTACATAAAGTTATTTCACATGTGTTTGGACCAACAGAAGGGCTTTTTGGTGCTAAACTGATACCTTTATATTCATAAATACCTTCTAACATTAAAGGTGTATCATTTATAGTTGCATATAACCATTTAAATAATGGATAAAATGTTGTTAAAGGTAAATATAAAGCTGTCCAACAAAAAGCTGGTTTAATTAAATAACTAAATTCTGTAGCAACTTTAGGATAATTTGGTTGTGAAAGTAATAAAGTCCAGCCCAGAGCATTTATCCATTGTGAAAACATAGATATTACCAGAATATATAATGCAACAATGTAGGTAAATAAGAACGATACTTTCATTTGTTGCGATTTTACAAACTTCGAGCTACATGAAAAAAGGAATGCAAATACAGGGCAAGCAAAAGCTAAAGTGTATTGTATAGGATTCCAGTAACTAGAAGGTATTCCAGTAAATACCATGATTAAAAAATCTACGAATCTATCTATTACCAAATATATAGTTATTAAAGTTAAAATATATGTGAAAAATGTATTTCTGTCTGTTTTTAATTTCTTTAAAAATTTATCTATTAATTTCAAAATTTTCACCACTTTCATACGAAAAATCATACATATATATTATCCTACAAAATCGGGAAAAAATCAAGACTTTTGGGGAAATTTGCCAAAGTTTTTAGGAGATTTAGAAAAAACAGTCTATTTATAAAAATATTTTAGCTGTTTTCATAAATATCGCCAAGTCTAAAAAGAAAATATTGATTATAAGAGTAAAAATTTTTAAATGATAAATTTCAAAAACATTTTGCTAAAATTCAAAAAATACTTGAAAAATATGAATATTATTAATATAATTTAATAGATTGAAAAAAAGGGGAAAAGAAAGGAAAGATGATGGTAGCGAATAATAGTAGAACAAGAAAAAAAGTAAAAAAAGAAAGTTTTATGCAAGGTGTATTAGCCCTAATGTTTTCACAAGTGTTTATAAAACTATTAGGTTATGTTTATAGATGTTATCTTACAAATAAGGAAGGATTTGGAGATGATGGAAATGCTATTTATGGGGCAGGATATAACATATATGCTTTATTATTAACAATTTCATCAATAGGTGTTCCAAATGCTGTATCTAAATTAATATCTGAAAGAATTACATTAGGAGATTCAAAAGGAGCACATAGAATTTTTAAAGTGGCTCTTGCAACTTTTGCTGTAATTGGATTAATAGGAACATTATTTTTATTGTTAGGTGCAAAACCACTCGCAAACATGATGGGAATGCCAGAAGCGGAAATGGTATTAGTTGTATTATCTCCATCATTGTTTTTTGTTGCTATATGTTCAGTGTTTAGAGGATTTTTCAATGGTCAATCTAAAATAAAAGTAACAGCAAATTCTCAATCATTAGAGCAGGTTTTTAAAACAGTATTCACAATTGTTGCAGTTGAATTAGTTGTAGTATTTACAGGACTTAACACACAAATTATGGCAGCAGGAGCAACAGTTGCAACAACTTTATCAACAATGATGAGCTTTTTCTATTTATATACATTCTATAAATTACATAGAAAGGAAAAACTTGTTACAGGACAAAATGTAGTTAAATCAAGTATTGCAAACAAAACTGTAATGCAAATTGTTAAAGCGATATTATGGGTATCAATACCAATGTCTTTAAGCGCAATTTTAACATCGTTAAATAGAAATATAGATTCATTCACAGTTATGAGATTATTACAAAAATATTTACCATATGAAGAAGCTAGAAGACAATATGGAATTTTAAGTGGTAAAGTTGAGCTTTTAACAGGTTTACCATTAGCATTTAATGTAGCCTTTGCTACAGCATTGGTTCCAGCAATTGCAGCAGCTAAAGCCAATAGAGAACTTTCAAAAGGAGTAAAAAGAATTTCATTTTCATTATTAACAACAGTTGTAATAGTTTTACCATGCGTTGTTGGAATGGTAGTATTTGCAGATCCTATTTTAAAACTAATATTCCCAAATGCACCAGATGGAGCATTTATAATGCAAATTTGCGTTTTAGCTACAATATTTACTGCAATGGAGCAAACAATCAATGGAGCTTTACAAGGATTAGGAAAAATATTTGTACCAGCAGCAGCTTTAACAATTGGAGTTTTACTAAAATTAATTTTAAACCTAATTTTAGTTCCAATTCCAAGAGAAGTATTTCCACTTGGTGGAGTAGTAGGAGCAGCATTTGCAACAGATATATGTCATTTAACAGCATTTTGTATTGTATTTACAATTTTAAAAAAATCTGTAAATTTAAAAATGAGTTTTTCAAAGATGATGATAAAACCATTATTGGCATCTGGAATGATGGCAATAGTGTCTTATGGAACATATATGCTATTAAATAGTATAATTGCGCCAAAAATGGCTACAATAATAGCATTATTCGTAGCAGTAATTGTGTATATATTATCAGTATTAATATTGAAGGTATTTAGCAAAGAGGATATATTAATGTTACCATATGGTCAGGGAATATATTCAATTTTAGTTAAATTTGGAATATATAAAGAAAAAATAAGGTAAAAAAAAGAAGGATTTTATATAACTTTGGCGAATATTGATAATAGTAGCGCAAGAAAAGCAAGCTACATATAACTTATAGGAGGTAATGTATAATGAACAAATCTGATTTAATTGCGGCTATCGCTGCTAAAACAGGAGAAACAAAGAAAAGTGCTGAAGCATCAGTAAATGCATTTGTAGAGGTTGTTACAAAAGCATTAGTTAAAGGAGACAAAGTTCAACTAGTTGGATTTGGTTCTTTTGAAGTTAGAAAAAGAGCAGCTAGAAAAGGTAGAAACCCACAAACTAAAGAAGAAATTAAAATACCAGCATCAAAAGCTCCAGTTTTCAAAGCAGGAAAAGCTTTAAAAGATGTAGTTAATAAAAAATAGTTTATAATGAAATTTATATATATACGTATGAATTCATATGAAAGACATAATCGTCCGAGATTATGTCTTTTTTATAGTGTGCCCAGCATGGGCAACAACTTGTGGGTGAAAGTCCCATACAG
>CAMEHU010000032.1 GCA_945917765.1 uncultured Lachnospiraceae bacterium
CGAAGTTTAATACTCTATTATATGTATCTACACCACCTGCTGAAATTTGAGTAAATTCACTTTCTCCTGGTCCTTTTTTATAAAACACCATATTTCTTGGGCAGTTTGCAATGCTTATTGTTGTATCATAAGTTAAACTTACTTCTGTTCCTTGTGTATTTACTATAATCTCAAATTCTCCTGATGTTCCTGGTGCGATTTTTCCTTCTGCTACATGTGTATATGATGTTGTTGCCAAATCAATTGGCCCTGCTGTTGCTGTTGCTCCTTGTTTTCCTTGTCTTAATTTTAGGTCAAAATTCCATTTTGCAATATCTACACTTGCTTGGCCTGTTTTGGTTGTTGTATATTTTGACCATGCAAATAATCCTATTGCTGCTGAAATCATTGTAATTACTGTTAGTATCATTGCTATTGAGTATAATATAGCTTTTTGATTATTTCTTGTTTGAACACTTTGTGAATTATTTTTTTGATTTTCTTGTATTTTTTTCATTTGATTTTACTCCTTAGTTTTATATTTAGATTTTTGATATGGTAACCTATAAACCATTTAACTAAATTTGTAGACAATAAAAAAACACAAATAGAGCAGACATATCTAAAAATTTTTATTTCTAAATATTACCTACTCTATTTTATATTTTATTCCTTTAGTTAATGCAAATTGTAAAAATACATTATATACTTTTTCTGTCATTAAGACTACGTGTGTGTGTGTGTACAGCGCCAATGGTTTTGACAATCACATAATTTATAATTCTGTTATTGCTATTTTTCAAATCTACTTGAAAACTCATTACTCTATTGTTCATTTTAACACACCTCCATCTTTCGTATTTTTACTTTAATTTCTATATTTCTCTTGTTTTTGATGTTTATGTCTGTTTATTCTTACATAAATCTACAAATATCTACAATTAAATTTTACACAAACAAGTTGTTAAAGTCAAGCATTTTGTTCTAAAATTTCACTGGATTTTTTTGAAAATTGTAGCAGAGAAAAGCAAATGAAAGCCAAATTGCCCCGTCCCCACTGGCATTAGATTTTTGCTGCTGTTTCATCTTCCACATAATACTTAGTCCCAACCATTTTGTCAGGCAAATACTGTTGTTCAACCCAATGCTCCGGATAGTTATGAGGATACTTATACCCAACACCATATCCTTCTTTTTTCATCCCTTCAGCTGGTGCATTTCTTATGTGCATTGGAATTTCCCCTGTATCTGCACTTTTTACATCTTCTAATGCTTTGTTAATTCCTAAATAAGATGCATTGGATTTTTTAGATTTTGCATTATATACTGCTGCTTCTGCTAAAATAATTCTTGCTTCTGGCATTCCTACCATGTGTACTGCTTGCATTGCAGAATTTGCAACAACAAGGGCATTTGGATTTGCCATACCAACATCTTCTGCTGCTGAGATTACTATTCTCCTAGCTAAGAACATTGGATCTTCTCCTCCATTTAGGGCTCTTGCTAGATAGAATAGTGTCGCATCTGCATCACTGCCACGCATTGATTTTATAAATGCACTTATGTTGTCATAATGACTGTCTCCATTTTTGTCAAAAATTGCTTTTCTGTTTTGTACACTGTCTGCTGCAATTTCGTTTGTTATATGTATAAACCCATCTGAATCCATTTCAGTTGTTAATACAGCTACTTCTAAACCATTTAAAGCTGTTCTTACATCACCATTTGAAACTTCTGCAATTTTCATTAATGTATCATCTTCAATTTTTATGCTGTAATCTCCTAATCCTTTTTTATCTGTTAAAGCTTTTTTTAGGATTTTGAAAATATCGTTTTTAGTTAGTGGATTTAGTTTAAAAACCATTGACCTAGATATTAAAGCTTTATTAACTTCAAAATATGGATTTTCTGTTGTTGCACCTATTAGGATTACTGTTCCATTTTCAACATAAGGTAATAATGCATCTTGTTGTAGTTTGTTAAATCTATGAATCTCATCAATAAATAATATACATTTTCCACTTGGATTAAGCATTATGTTTTGTGCTTCTTCTATGGCAGATTTTATGTCACTTACTCCTGATGAAACTGCATTTATTTTTTTGAATTTGTATTTTGTTGTGTTGCTAATAACTTTTGCAAGTGATGTTTTTCCACAACCTGGAGGTCCCCATAAGATTATGCTTGATAGCCTGTCTGCTTTTATGGTTCTATATAGTATTTTATCTTTTGCTAAAATGTGTTCTTGACCTACATAGTCTTCTAGGCATTCTGGTTTCATTCTGAATGCTAGTGGTTCATTATTGTTCATTGCTCTTTTTATCCTTTCTTTTTAAATTTTGGACGAAGAAAATTTTTAAATTGGGGACGGAGAAAATTTTAAATTTTTAAAATTTTCTCCGTCCCGGATTTAAAAAATTTCTTATTTGGTCAAATATAACAATCCCTTTTTAATAATATCTTCAACACTAAGCCCTGCTTTATCAAATTGTTCAAAGGCTTTTTCTATTTCTTTTCTTGTGTAGCCTAAAACTTTTAATGCTGACATAGCTTCTGAAACTTTTTCTGAATCCACTTCTTTTTTAGAAAGCATTTCTTCTAATTCGTCTTTGTCTGTGTCTTCAATTGCTTTTAATTTGTCTTTTAATTCTAGTATAATCCTTTGCGCTGTTTTTGGACCTATTCCTGGTAGTTTCTTTAATTTACCTACATCATCTGTAATTACTGCTAATGCAAAGCTTGATGGTGTGATGTTTGATAAAATAACAATTGCTGATTTTGCTCCTACACCACTTACAGATAATAATAATTCAAACATTCGTAGTTCTTCATTTGTATTAAATCCATATAAACTCATTTCATCTTCTCTAACTTTTAAATAAGTATATACCTTTACATCTGTTCCAGTTTCCCCTAATTTTTCAATAGCAGTCTCAGACATAAAAATTTTATACCCTATTCCATTTGTTTCTATAACAACATAATCTGCTGTTTTTATCTCTAATACACCTTTTATATAAGCATACATTTGTATCTTCTCATCCTTTCTTTTTTAGAACACTAATTAATTATTGTAGAGTAGTCTAAAGTTGATAATTATGTAATCTAGAAAAATATATTAATACGCAGTAAGTGCGCTAGCAAAGGCGCCCCCACCAAACGTCTTCATCCCAAACTCCAACGCCAGCAAACGAACGGAGTATTAATATATTTTTCTAGATTACATAATTATCAACTTTAGACGGCTTTAACCCATACATAAATTTTTTAAGCCAAAAATTACTTATTATTCACACCTTTATATTTATACACATACTTACTTGTATCAACATACTTATACAAAGCAGCAGCAATAACAGATGTTAACGGAATTGTAGTAAGAATACCAATACTTCCCACAAGTGCTTGTAAAATCTCAACAGTAATCATTTCCAAATTAAATAAATAAGCAATAGAATGGCTACTTGCAGTTAATAATAAAACTGTTGTTAATGAACTACCAATATATGCCAAAATTAAAGTATTTGTCATAGTTCCCATTATATCTTTACCTATATTAAATCCTGATTTTACAATTGTTCTAAAATCTGGTTTTTCCATCTTATCAGCTACTTCACTAAGTGATGATGCAATATCAATTGAAACATCCATTATAGCTCCTAAAGCACCAATTAAAATTCCACCGAAAATTATTGCTTTTAAATCTATTGAAGAATTTAATTGTTGTAAATAAATAGCATTTTCATCAACAAAACCTGTTAATTTTAAAACACCATTCATTATCAAAGTTAAAATACCTGCAACTAAAACTCCGCCTATACATCCAAGTGCTGTTGCTACTGTTTTTCTACTTGTTCCATATACTAATATTACAGTACTAATTGTTATAAACGCACATGTTGCAATTGTCCAAGCATATACATTTTGTCCACCTAAAATTGCTGGTATATATACTATAAATATTGATAAAACTGTAAATAATAATGAAATCAAAGTTTTTCCACCTTGAATTCTGCCAAATAATACAATTAAGCCTAGGAATATCAAAGCCAAAACAAATAAGGCTGTAGTTCTTGAATATTCCATAAAATACCATGCTTGTTGTCCATCATAATTTTGTTGATTATATAATAAAACTTTTTCGCCTGCTTCAACTTCTTTAATTGTACCTGCAATATATGTTGAAATATTTTGTGTTGCGATTACTAACTCATCTTTATGCTCACCTGATAAAATCTGAGCTTCAAATGTAATATCTATATTATATTGATTATCTAATCCATCTACTTCAAATGGAGTTTCTTTTCTTTCTATAATTCTTGTAATCTTTGCTTTTGGATAATCCACCTTTGTTACTTGTGCTAAAAAGCTATTATCCTTCATTGCAATTCTATTACCTATTAAAATATACAAAATTGATAATACTAATACTACGATAAATACTATTTTTTCTTTCATTTTTCTACCTCTTTCCTTATATTTTTATAATTCTTTTCTATAATAACATAGATTTTGAAATTTTTGTATAAATTTTCTAAAAAAAGTTACAATAAAATTAGAAAGGATTGATTTTATGGATATAGAAAAACATTTATTGGTAACAGGAAGTTCTAAAAACTCTTGGAAAGATGCGATTACGGCGACAATTGAGCATGCTTCTAAGACTATTGATTATTTATCTAGTGTTACAGTTTTGAAGAAATATGCTCGTATTAGTGGGAATAAGATTTCAGAATATTTTGTGGATTTGGATATTTCTTTTGTTATTGATAAGGAAAGAAATACCTAGCCAATGGGGACGGGGCAATTTGGCATTTTTTGTTAAATTGCCAAATTGCCCCGTCCCCATTGGCTTAAAAGAAAGGATTGATTAAATTATGGAGCCTATTGAAACTAAACAACAATATAGTGACTATGTTGACAAAAAATCTCCAAATTCACCAATTATAAAAAATTGCTTCAATGCTTTTTGGGTTGGTGGATTAATCTGTACTATTGGACAAATTATTATGGATTTTGCTATGTATAAAGGATTAGATAAAACTTCAGCTTCAACTGTTGTTTCTATTGTGTTAATTGGCGTTTCAGCACTATTAACTGGATTAAACATTTTTAACAAAATAGGAAAATTTGCAGGTGCAGGGTCACTTGTTCCTATCACAGGTTTTGCAAATTCTATTGTTTCACCTGCTATTGAATATAAATCAGAAGGTTATGTAATGGGTGTTGGTGGAAAAATGTTTACTGTAGCTGGACCAGTTTTAGTATTCGGAATTTGTTCGTCTGTTTTGATTGGAATTATTGCTACTTTTTTTAATTAAGAAATGTTTAAAGGTTGGCTTTTTTATGCCAACCTTTTCCTTTTTAATTCCTATAAGGACCTTTATAATGCTAAGGTTTATTAAATCTCAAGCATCTTCTCCAAATACACAGAATAAATATAACACTTATCTACACATTTTCCTAAAGCCTGCTCTAGAGCTTTTTTATAGATTTCTAGTTGTTTACTATACTTTTGAATCAGCTCATTTTCCTTACCTTTCTCAACATAATCAGTTTTATAATCAACCAAAACAACCTCTCCTGACTGATTTATAAAGTATAAATCTATAATACCTTGAACTAAGATATTGTCATTTATTCCATTTCCATAAACTTCATCAGCTGTTAAGCTTATATAGAATGGTTGCTCTTTATATACTTTTTTTGCATTTTGTAATTGTTTAAATAATTCTGATTGAGTGAAGCTATACAATTTATAGATATTTACAGCTTTTCCTTCTAATTCTGTAATGAGTTTTCTTCTAACCATATCATTAACTAATTCTTGTAGCATTTGTTTAGTATATTGTTTATGCTCGTCTAATTTTTGGAAGCATAAATGCATTAAAGTACCTTTTTGTGCGCCTGTAATTTCTGTTACTTCATTTAAGAATTGTGGTCTTGCAACTGCAAATTGTGATTCATCAGTTTGTCCTTCTAATTCTTCAATTGATATTATTGGTTCATTTTGTTCATTTTCCGCTTCTTTTAGTTTTGTAACACTAGTTTTTGTTGGTATAACAGATGAATCTAAATAAATATATTTCCATTTTAATGTTTTAGATAATTCACCAACTCCCGTACTTTGAACGTTTTTCGCCATTTTGTTTAATTTTGTAACAATATTTTCTTCACCATCTGATACCTCTTCAGTATTATTTAAATCTTTTAACAAATCGCTCTTTTTTATTATATTTAGTTTCATAAACTTATCTATTTTTTCAATATTATTAAAATATACTAATTCTATCCAATCTAAGTAAGATTTATATTTTTTTAATAGAACAGGATTTATTTCTTTTTTATTAGTTTTATACATTTGTATTAAACTTTCTTTTTCTCTGAATGATTTTTCTAAATCTTTTGAAACACCTGTAATTATTAATTTTTCTTTTGCTCTTGTTAATGCAACATATAAAACTCTCATTTCCTCGGATAATGTTTCTACTTTTGCCTTTAATTTTATTGCTTCTTTTGCAAGTGTTGTATATTCTATTTTTTTATCCGGATTTATATATTTAGGTCCGAATCCTAAATCTTGATGTAATATAATGTTATCATTTAGGTCTTGTAAGTTAAATTGTTTTCCCATACAAGATAAGAATACAACCGGAAACTCTAAACCTTTACTTTTATGAATACTCATTATTCTTATAACATTTTCATTTTCACCTATTAATTTTGCTGATGATAAATCTCCACTATTTGAATGTAATTTATCTATAAAATTAATGAAGTTAAATAATCCTTTAAAACTTGCTGATTCATATTGTTTAGCTCTTTCAAATAATATTTTTAAATTTGCTTGTCTTAATCCTCCATTTGGAAGAAGTGTAACAAAATTGTAGAAATTTGTATCACTATATATTTGCCAAATTAATTCATCAAGTGACATATATTTTTCTTCATTTTGCCATTTTTTTAGATTCTTTAGGAAGTTTTCTAGTTTATTTTTTAAGTCTATTTTTTTGTTTTCATTATTTCCATTTTTTTCGTTATTTTCGTTATTCTCTTTATCTTCAAAATCTTCTTCTCTAGTTTCTTTATCACCATCAACACTACTATATTTCTTCAAATCTTCATATTTATTTTTTACTGATTCATAAAAAGAAATATTTTTATCATTTCCTCTAATCTCAACTAATTCATTATCTGTAAATCCTCCAATACTTGATCTAAGTACTGTTACAAGTGGAATATCTTGCATTGGATTATCTATTACCTTCAATAATGACATCATTGTTTGAATTTCCATTGATTCTAAGTATTCTGACGATACATCACTGAAAACAGGCATATTTAAATTGGATATTTCTTTTTCAAATATAGGGGCAGATACTTTTGTTGATCGTAATAATACAACTATATCTTTATATGTGACCTTTCTATAACCTTGTTTTCTATCATATACCATATAATTACTATCTATTATCTCTTTTATTTTTTTCGCAACATATTTTGCCTCTAAAACAACATCTTCTATTCTTTCTTGATTTTCTTGAACTTCATCATCTTCTTGATTTAGATTTTCTTCAATCTCATCTTTATAGATATCTATTTCCTCAGGTTTTAAATCGATTATGTTTAATTCTGCAATTCCAGCATAGTTTTTAGCTTCGTTACTTTTTTCTTGTATGTTATTTACTTCATTATCATCTTTTCCTTCAAATTCAGGATAATTTGCCCCATAATTCAAAAATTCGTTTTCATCATAACAAATATCTCCTAATTTATAACTCATAATGTTTTCGAAAATTAAATTCGTCAAATCTAAAACATTTTCTCTACTTCTAAAATTTTTAAATAGTTGAATTTTCATTCCATTACTTATGTTTTCGCCTTTTAATTTATATGTAGAATATTTTTCTAAAAATAACTCTGGTCTTGCTTGTCTAAATTTGTAAATACTTTGTTTTACGTCCCCTACCATAAAAATGTTGTTTCCTTTAGAAACACTTTTTAAGATATATTCCTGTACCATATTACTATCTTGATATTCATCAATAGCTATTTCATCAAATTTTTCTTTGTATTTTTTGGCTACATCTGTTTCATATATTCTTCCATCCTCATCTACTTTTAATAGAATGTTTAATGCAAAATGTTCTATATCATTAAAATCAACAATATTCTTTTCTTTTTTTCTTACAGAAAATTTTTCTGTAAATTCTAACACTAATTGTTTTAATGCATCCAATATTTCATACATTTCATATATATCCGAATTGGCTTGTTTTGAGTTATAAATAAGATATTTTTCTACTGTTGATGCAACTTTTTTCTTAACACTATCTCTTATTTCCTTTGCTTCGTCTTTTGCTTCTAATGTTATTTTTCTATCAGAAGGCCATTTTGCCCATGAAAGTGTAAGTGCACTATTATAAGCATTTTCCCATGAATTTGAATTTGCTTCAATTCTTTCTAGTCCTTCAATATCACTTCCAATTACAATTTGATATTTATTTAATTCTTCAAATTTCATTAGATTTTTTTCAACTTGTTTTAATTTTAATATTGAATCTATTAATTCTTCTTTAAAATTTTCAAGTAAAATTTGTCCCCATACTGTTTCTGAAAAATCGTTGTTTAATTTGTCTTTTAAATTAAATTTTTCAACTTGTTCTTCAAGCCATTTACCTGGAAATGGACTACTTTGTATAAATCTGTATATATTTAAGACTAGTTGTCTTAAGTTTTCATCTCCTCTATAATTTGCATATGTATTTAGTAATTTTTCAAAAGCTTTATTTTCTTCTAAATATTTTTCTTCAAATAAATCATCAACAACCTCTTGTTTCAATAATTCAATTTCTGCAGTATCTGCAACTCTAAAATTTGCTGATGCATCTATTTCATAAAAATTGTTTCTTATTATATCTAAACAAAATGAGTGAATTGTACTAATATTGCACTTATTTAATAAAATAATTTGCCTTTGTAAATCAGTATTTGTAGGTTCTTCTTCAATTTTTTTATAAATAGCCTCTAATATTCTTTCTCTCATTTCACTTGCTGCTGCACTTGTAAATGTAACAATTAAAATTTTATCTATATCAATTTTATCATTTATAACTTTATTAATAATTCTTTCTACTAAAACTGCAGTTTTACCACTTCCGAGCCGCTGCTGCAACTAATAGATTATTCCCTTTTTCATTAATTGCTAATTCTTGTTCTTTGGTCCATTTTACTTCTGACACTTTTGTACCTCCCATTTGTGGATTTTTTATTTAGTATATATTATTTAAAGATTTTTTTCAATAATACTTAAAAACATATATTTCTTGTATCTTGAATCTCCTAAAAATATTATTATAAAATTATTACTATTATTATAAAGTAAAATAAAAAATAGCTTTTTTTGTATGAACTTTTTTAAGTTCTCTTCAATAAAAAGCTATTTTTTAGATTTTATTTTAAATACATTTCTGGATCAATAGAATTTCCATCTTTTAAAATTTCAAAATGTAAATGTGAATCATCTAAGATTTCAAAAGTTGCAGAATTTCCTACTGTTCCTAATGTTTGGCCTGATTTTACATTTTCCCCAACTACAACAAATTCTGCTGTTAATAAATTAGAGTAAACTGAACTAAATCCATTTCCATGTTCTACAACAACTGTTAAACCATATCTTGGGTCATTTTTTATAGATTTTACAACACCATCTGAAGCTGATTTTACAATAGTTGTTTTATCTGCTTTAATATCAATACCCAAATGTGTTGTCCATTCCTTTAAAGTATCTGAATATATTAATTTTTCTTTTCCATAATGTTTTGTAATTTCTCCTTCAACAGGCATTTTAAAAACTTGATCTTTACTTTCTGAAACATTTTCTTCCGAAGTTTGTGTTTCATTTTTATGTGCTTCATCAATAGTATTATTTTGTGTTTGGTCATTTTCTGTTGCATTTGTAAAAATAACGTCATTATCTAAATCGTCTAAGTTTGCAATGCTAGAATTATTAACATTGTTTCCATTATTATCAGAGCTTACATTGTTTTTATTGTCAGCATTTTTTGTGTTTGCATCTACACTATTTTTATTTTCAGCATTCTCATTTTGACTTTTTGTTTCATCTCCATTTTCTTTTTCAACATTAGCCTTTTTTTCGTCATTTACTTGAACTTGGATACCTTCATTTTCATCTAAATCTTGATATTCTTCATTCACTTTTTTTCCTATAGATGAATTTGCTTGTTCAATATATTCATCTAACGAATTTTTTTGAGCTATTGGTGAATTACTGTTTGAACTATTCTTTTTGCCTGTTATATTATTAAATAGTATTATAAAAAGAATAATTGCAAGTATTGCACCTCCTAATGATAAATAAATAATTTGATTTATTCTTTTACTCCTCAAAGTTTTAGCCATAATTGTATTCCTCCTTAATTTTTCTTTAGTTAAATTATTTCCAAGTAAGAGAAATTTATACATTAAAAATCAACTACTTCAACACCAGTATAAAAATGCTTAATTATCTCTTCACAACCATATCCCTGTTTTGCTAAACAATCACTTCCAGTTTGACTTAAGCCCACTCCATGACCATATCCTTTAACTTTAAATTTTATTTTTTCATCTATTTCAATTGTAAAATTTGCAGATTTTAATGAAAAAATTGTTCTAACTTCAACACCTGATAAATTGTGATTTCCAATTTTTATTGTTTTGATTCTTCCTCCTGTTGTATATTCTAAAATCTGTATGCAATTTTCTTCTCCAAAATCTATAACAAAATCTGAATATTTTGCTTTCATTTTGGAAATAAATTCATCTTTTGATAATTCTAATTCTGAACTATATTGCTCATATCCTTCTTCCCCAGATGTTTCAACTGTTTGCAGATATGGATATCCTGAGCCACCCCATACATTTACAGGTGCTTCTGTTGCTCCACCACTGTTTGAATGAAAAAATGCATTTATTGGTTTTCCTTCATAAGTAATAATTTTTCCTTTAGTTTCATTAACAGCTAAAACTATTTTGTTCCAATTTTCCTCCCTTTTATCTTCATCCCATTTTTCTAATCTATCTTGTTTTGTTATCCATGCTTGACAACATGAAGAATCATCACAAATATGTGCATCTCCATGTTTTGATTGATTTTGCATTATTTTGTAAATTGTATATGTTCGTGCAACTATTGCCTGTGCTTTCAATGCTTCTAACTCAAAATCAGCTGGCATTTCTGCTGAAACCACACCATATAAATATTCGTCTAAAGGTATTTCTTCTATTGTATTTGTTTTGGCATGTAATAGTTTTATGGTATTGTAGTTTTTATAATCATATGATGTTAAATCAATATTTAGCAATGTTTTATCTTGATTTTGATTATCTAGCATTTCTTGTTCTTGGTTTTGATTATCTGGTATTTCTTGTTCTTGATTCTGATTTGCTAGTTGTTCTTGTAAATCTAAATCTTTCTCTATTTGTTGTCCATAAACTAATTTGCCTTGAGCTGATACTCTTGTAAAAAATGCAGGAATTATAAATGTTAATATTACTAATATTAGGACATAAAAAACTATTTTTTTCATAACTTATAATTAGCTCCTATCTATCAATAGTTTGTTATTCATCATTTTCTTTTGATAATTTATTACACAGTAAGCATTTCTTTCATATTTGATAAAACCTTTTTTTCAATCCTTGAAACTTGTACTTGACTTATTCCAAGAATTTTTGCAACCTGTGATTGAGTACTTCCTCTAAAATACCTTAGTAAAATAATTTTTCTATCTCTTTCATTTAATCTATTAATTGCATCTTTTAATACAATTTTATCTACTAAGCTTTTTTCATTATCTTCTGTTGCTGGAATTTTGTCTAATATATTGCCTTCTTTATCATCTTTATAATTTAAATCATAAATTGAATCAACACAATTTACAGAATCTAAAGCTGCTGCGATTTCTTCTTTTGAAACATCAAGTATTTTTGATATTTCATCTATTTTTATCTCAACACCCTTTTTATTAAAATATTCCTTTTGTATTTCTCTTATTTTTACACATAATTCTTTTGTACTTCTACTTACTTTAATTGGTCCATCATCTCTAATAAACCTTTTTACTTCTCCTAATATATATGGTACAGCATATGTTGATAATTGAACCTCAAAATTGGTATCAAATCTTCTAATTGATTTTATAAAGCCTAAAGAACCTATTTGATATAAATCATCTAATTCATATCCTCTATCTTTAAATCTTCTTACAATGCTCCAAATAAGTCCAGAATTATTCTGTACTAGTGTGGTCATTGCTTGTTCATCACCTTCTTTGGCTTTAATAATATCTTGAGCACTATTTTCATACATATTATTTTAAGCCTACCTTTCTATCTTACGTATATTTAAGGACTTGCATTTTAATTTATGCCATTCCAATTGTTTCAAGTTCCTTTGCCTCATCTGATGAAGGTAGTTTTTCAATTGCTTTTTTCATAGTAACTTTCGTTCCAAGTCCCAAAACAGACTCAATATTTACCTCATCCATAAAGCTTTCCATAATCGTAAATCCCATTCCTGACCTTTCTAAATTTGGTTTTGATGTATATAATGGCTTTCTGGCTATTTCAACATTTTCAATTCCTTTTCCTGAATCTGAAATCTCTATTTCTATTGTATTAGCAAAAATTTTGGCTACAATTTTAATCATTCCATCCATATTTTCGTATCCATGAATTATGCTATTTGTTACAGCCTCAGATACCGCTGTTTTAATATCTGCAAGCTCCTCAATAGTTGGATCTAACTGTGCTGCAAAAGCTGCAACTGTAATTCTAGCAAAAGCCTCGTTATTAGACTTACTTAAAAATTCTAATTTCATTTCATTTTCATACAAACCTTTCATTTGTTCCATCCTTTGTATAATATATTTAGGTTTTTATTAGGCTATACCTATAAACCAATTAATACTTATTAATACTTTAATCATTACTAAGAATCTAATCCTTACTAATAATCTGATACTTATTAATAATTTATGCACTTTTAACAACTGGAATTATTTTTAAAACTCCACTCATTTCAAAAACTTTTTTAATACTTGGATTAACATTTGTCATTTCAACAGTTCCGCCAAGCATATTAGCAGTTTTGTACCTTCCAATCACCATGCCTATTCCTGCACTATCCATAAAAGAAACCTTACCAAAATCAAATAAAACTTTTCTAGGCATATATCTCGTAATCTCATTATCTGCCAACCTCCTTATTTTTTCTGTACTATGATGATCGATTTCCTCTGTAATTTTAATTAACAATAACTTGTCCTCTTTAAAAAATTCACTTTCCAAAATACAATCCTCCTTACAAATTTATAAAATTGATTATAGTTCTATTTTCATTTTTTTCCAAGAGTGAAAAATAAGAAGTTTTGTCGAATAGCAAAAAAGTTTTCGACAAGATTTTTTATGATTAGAACAGCTCTAAAAATCAGATTTGCAATCGTCAAGTTACCCGATTTTGCCCCAAATATGTAGATGCAGTTAATATATTAAAATGAAGCACAGACGCGCAGTTTGGCAAGGTTTGGCAAAATTAATAAAAGGAACAAACTAAACAAAAACTTTCTTCTTGTTTATTGTTCCTTTTATTTTTTGTCAAAGCCGAGCCAGCAAGTCTGCGGAATTTAATATATTAACTTCATCTATATATTTGGGGCAAAATCGGGTAACTTGACGATTGCAAATCTGATTTTTAGAGCCGTTCCAATTATTTCTTTTTTCTACTTGCAGTCATCTTATCTAAATTAGGATATGCTGCAACAATTAAATCTTTTATAACACCTAACTCTTCTTCATTACATCTATCAATAATATTTTTTAATATTTCTTTATTAGAATATTCATCTTTTTTATACATTTCACTATCCTCATAAAGCAAATTATCACTTGGAACTCTCAATGCTTTTGAAATTTGATATAATGTATGAACACTACAACTACTATTACCTTTTTCTAATTCTGAAATATAGTTTTCAGAACGATTTATCATACCAGCAAAAGTTTCTTTTGTTAAACCAATCGCTGTTCTATATTTTTTTGTTCTTTCACCAAATCCATTCCAATCTTGATATTCATATCTATCTGTTCTACTCATACTTTTATAATTCCTCCAATACTAGCAAATATATTATTTCTATTTGGTAGTATTATCTCATTATTTTTTTGTTTTGATTATCAACTACAATTTATTTATTTTCATTTTGCTAGTTGTTTTTTAGAACAAATAAAAAACGAAATTTGCTTCGTTACCTTTCTTATTTATTTCTTATTATCTCTTATTTTATTTCTTCTATTATTTTTCTTAATTCTTTTTCTACTAATTCATAATTGGCAATTGGTTTTTTTATAAAGCCCTCAGTTAGCTCTATATATTCAAGTTTAAAATCTTGTGATGTAATCACTAAAAATTTTGGATTTTTTCCATTTCTTCTATACATTTTTATTATTTCAAACCCTGATTCTTTACCATTTCTTACAATGTCTGTAATTACTATATCTGGTTTTAATCTATCTATCAATTTTTTTTCATCTTCACTAGAAAAACATACAGCAACAATATCAATTAATTCAAATCGTTCTAATTTTAATTTTATAAAATTTGCTATTTCTTTATTATCATCCACAATTAACACTTTTATTTTTTTCATTATTTTCCTCTCCTTTATAATACTACGTTTTTCACTTTGCTAGTTATTATATTTATTTTTAGTACTATATATATTCTACTACATATAAAATGAAAAAAATGTAGAATTATGTCGAAAAATGAAAATTATTTTAATTTATTGATTAATTTTTACGTTTTTAATTCGCACTTGTTTATTTTTTTTCAATAACCTAAAAAAAAGACGGAATTCTTATCCGTCTCTTTTTGTTGGCCTTACCCGCCATTTTCCCTGATCTATTAGCTTTTCAACTTTATCCTGTTCTTCATCGCTAATACCCAGTTCTTTAAATGGAATCGACTTAATATTGTTCTCTTTCATGTATTCCAGTTTGTCACGGTATTTTTTTATTATCCTAGATATAAATTCTACATCATCTTCTAAGATATAACCGAGACCTCTGATTGCCAATTCCATTTCTTTTTGATTTTTTCTGCCAGGTTCATGGAGCCATGTAGTTGCCATAATTTATGACACCTTTCTTTAAATAAATTATTAAGTTTATAACTTAACGTATAGTGTATTAACATATTTTTACTTAAATGTCAATACTTTTCCTTTTTTATTCTTCTGAATAGCTACGTATCCTGTCTCTGTAATTTTCAAAAATATTACACCCTTGAACTCATCAAATTGCTTGAAGAATAGCTTTTTAATCCTTTATTAAACACTACAAAAGCTAATACAACACTAACAATCGTTACTCCTATAACAATCAATAAGCTCATCAAATTAAACTCAATAATAATATGTATAGGCATATAATTTGTAAGTCCAACAGGTATTATAGTATAAAAAATTAATTTAATAACATTTTTAAAAATAGTATCAGGATATGTAGCAAAACTTATTACAGCTCCTGATAATGTATCAACTAATACATCTCCTTTTACAAATTTAAAACATATACAACTTAGTATTACCGTAAATGCTGTAATTATTATACTTCCCGTTATACTAAATAATACAAATAATCCAAATTGTGCTAAATTCAAATGACAAAATAATACTACTATAAAACCATATAAAATATCTCCTATTGCTGAAATACTGGTATCTGAAGTGATTACACTTATTAAAACATTTTTTGGTTGTACTAAGAATGAATCAAGTTTTCCATTTATGATTAAATCTGGTAATTCAAATGCTTTATAGAAAAACAATCTTGAAAATCCGAATGTTGTTGCTGCTAATGCCCACAATACTAATACATTATTAAAAGTGTATCCGCCGAAATCTTCTTTAATTCCAAACAATACTAACCATTGAACAATAAATGTTGCATCATTTAAAATCATAAAAACTATATTAGTTAAAAACGTTACTTTATTAGTCATTTGTCTCATTATATTGTATTTAATAGATAACATCATTACTTTTAATTGATTCATTTTCTAACCTCCATTCACATTTAATCTTTTTGTTCCAATTTTATATAATGTTAATAAAACTACACTACTAGCTACTAAATAAATAACTTGAACACACAAGATTTGCCAAAACATACCTAAACTAAAATCAATAATTAACTTTGTTGGTCCATATGTAATAGCAAAAACTGGTGTACATTTTATAATTGGTTGTAATACATTTGGAAACATTTCAATTGGAAAAATTGTCCCTATTACTAATATCAGTTTATCATAAATCCAATGAAATGGTGTTGAATCCTCTATCCAAAATGAAATTACACTTATAGTTATTCTTATAATTGAATTTATCAAAACTCCTAGTGTTATTGATATTAATATTAAAGGAATAGTTGCAAAATTAAATCCCGGGATTGCTCCAATCATTATTAATCCTATAACAATTCCAAATGTTACGAATAATAAAAATTTAATTGTTATTTCCCCAAGATGTCTTGCAATCATGTAAAATACATAGTTGTAAGGTTTATTAATGTTGTACGCAATATTTCCTGTTTTAATATCAAAACTAATTTGTTTTGTTAATGTTTTATTTCTAGTTCCGAACCATAGAACTTCTGCAATTAATACATACCAAATCATTTGATTCATTGAATATCCATTAATTAATTGACTTTCATCTTGATAGATATAATTCCACAAATTTACAAAAACGAAAATCATTATAAAAAACGAAATAAAACCTATCATTGTACTTGAAATATATTGTATACTTTCATTCAAAGTTGCTTTATATACGTGAAAATACTTTTTCATTACTCATCAACTCCTTTGTAAATTTTAGTTACAATTTCTTCCAAAGGAACATTAGAAATATTAATATCATTAATCTTCTCTGTATCTAATAATTTAATTACATCAGCAATATTCTTCTTTGAGTTATCAATTTCTAGCTTTATATTAAAATCTTTTGCTTTTAAAACTTTAATACCATCTTCATCATGAACATTAACCTTTTCCTTCATTTTAACTTCAACTATTTTCTTGTTTAAATAATGATATTTAAGATTTTCCATTGAATCATCAAGAATTATTTTTCCATGGTTTACTATGATTACTCTTTTACACAATTTTTCAATATCTCCAATATCATGACTTGTTAAGAAAATTGTTGTTTTATATTCTTTGTTCATTCTTTTTATTAAAGTTCTTATATTTTCCTTAACAACTGGATCAAGTCCTATTGTTGGTTCATCTAAGAAAAGAATATCTGGCTTATGTATTAAAGAAGCAGCGATTTCACATCTAATCCTTTGACCTAATGATAAATTTCTAACTGGCCTATTCATAATTTCATCTAACTCAAACATAACCCTTAATTCTTCAATTCTTTTTTCAATAACCTCATCTGGCAAATCATAAATAGCACCAAAGAATTTAAAGTTATCATATGGAGTCAAATGAGTCCATAATTGCTCCTTTTGACCGAAAACAGTACCAATTTTATGTGCTAGCTGTTTTCGGTTTTTACTTGGATTAATATCTAATACATTTATTTCACCTGATGTTGGATATAAAATACCTGTTAACATTTTAATTGTAGTAGACTTTCCCGCACCATTTGGTCCAATAAATGCCAATATTTCGCCCTTTTCAACATTAAAGTTAATATTCTTAACCGCTTCTACAATCTTATATTTTGGTTTAAATATAGACTTAACACTTCCCTTTAATCCTTTCTCCTTTTCCTTAATTCTAAATTTTTTACTAAGATTTTTCACCTCAATTGCATTCATTTACTATCATCTCCCTTTTATTATTTTATTTTTGTAGAGTAGTCAAATTTCAAATTATGTAGAATTATAAAATATATTAATGCGTAGTGGAGTGCGCAGTTTGGCGCTCCACATTAATGTCTTTTTCCCAAATCGTATCGCCAGTAAACGAACGGAGCATTAATCATATTTTATAATTCTACATAATTTGAAATTTGACGGTTCCGCACAAGAAAAACAAAAAAGCCTCACAAAGAAATCACTTAAGACTCCTCTGCAAGACCTATATACAAAATATAATCTCATGCTTTCGTGTAAACAGCAATCTATTTTTGCTATTCTTTACCGCTTTGGTTAAACCATAGATAAACTCTTAATATGATATTATGGTAACATAATTTTCCAGAATTGTCAACTCTCTATTTTTATAAGATAGTGTCAATATCTTTCGGGAAAATATTCAAAAAAATATACATAATCCTCAAA
>CAMEHU010000033.1 GCA_945917765.1 uncultured Lachnospiraceae bacterium
GGACGGTCTTGTTTTGTTTCATTTTTGAAACAAAACAAGACCGTCCCCAAATGTTCCACCTTTATATGCTGCGTTTTGAGCCAATGGGGACGGGGCAATTTGGCACGAATCAAATCGTGCCAAATTGCCCCGTCCCCATTGGCTTAAAAATTTTCAAAAAAACATTGACACAAAATCCCTCTTTTGCTAGAATGATAGTATGGATACAAAAGAATGAAAAAAGTCTAGAAAAGGGGTGTGTGAAAATGGAGAAAAATAAGGAAACAAAAAGTGTTAAAGGAAACATAATTAATGCTGAGAACCCTTGTGGCTCTACACAAGCACACACACGGTATTTTAAACAACCAAAGAGAAAAACAAATTAATTCAAAAATATCATATGCAATAGCAGTAATGTTAATAAACAAAATAATCATAAAACATAAAAAATAGAGTAAGTAAAAATAGCAAAAAAAATTGCTAAAAGTCTACTCTATTTTTCGTGTTTTATGAAGAAAGAGTTTGTTATGAAAAAAGAGTTTGTCATGAAAAAAGAATTTGCTTTGCACAAAGATTTTTTTTCAAACCTATGTATCAAAAAATAAGAATACAATGGCTTCTAAATATATTATATTTTCCCCCCAGAAAAATAGAAAAAAATTAGAAGCCTTGTAGATACAAATGAAAGGAGAAAGTGGGAGATGGAAAATAATCAACCAAGGAAGAAAAATGCAGGGGTAACTGCATTAATCGCAATGTTGTTAATAATAACAACACTAGCATCATGTATAGGACTATATGCATGGGCAAAATACATAACAAATAAAAATGGAAGAGCAACAGTAGATGTAGCAAAATGGAATTTCAATTTATCATTAAGAGCAGGTCAAAATACAGTAACAACACCAACACAAACATTAGACTTAGCAACAACAACATATCAAAACTTAGCAAATGATAGAATAGCGCCAGGAACAAGTGGGGAGTTTGATATAGTAATTAACACACAAGGAACTGAAGTAAGTTTAAATTATGATGTAACAATAGCAATAACAGATTGTCCAAGAAATATTACATTTTCAAGACAACAAGGAACTGATGCATTAACATTGGAAACAGTATCAGCAGGGGGAACAGATACGTTTGCAAGAACAATACATTTTAGCAAATATGTGTCAGTAGCAAATGCAAGTGGGGAATTTGTGGAAAAAATTAAATGGAATTGGCCATATGAAGGTGGAAACGATACATGGGATACTCAAGACCAAGGAAAAACAACAAGATTAGCAATAACAGTAGTTGGAACAGAGGCGTTATCTGAACTATCAGCAGCTGAAACACCAGGAACAGTAGCTTATGCAGCTACACATGCAAGTACAAGTGGAATGGCAAGATGGCAATCTGTAAATTACACACCAGGAACAGCAAGTATAAGTAATGATACACTATCTGTAGCAGGAGCATCACTAATTGGAAATACAAAAGTAGCAAGTATAGCAGGAGCTTCATTAGATGGAATAATTAGTACAGAAGATGCAGATGATTGGGTAATATTAGATTTTGATCAAACAACTGGAGAAGTAAAAATAATACCAAGAGAATATTCAGAAACAACATTACAATTAAGTGGAATGGATGGATATAATAATGCAATACAAGCATTGGATGAAGTTGCAAGTATATATAAAAATGATGCATATGCAACAAGCTCAAAAAGCTTGACTGTGGATGATGTAAATAAAGTTGAAGGATATGATCCAACAGAAGTAGCATCGGGTTCTGCTTCAGCTACAGCATCAGGAAATGGAGAAGTTTCATATTCATGGAATCATAGATATGGAATGGATGAGAATTTAAATATAGTAGATTATGGAGGAGGAAATGTAGGAGAAAGAACATATGTAAAAACACCGGCAACAGGATATTATCACTATAATACAGAGAATTTTAGCAACTGGTATTGCTGGCTTGCTTCGCGCTGTGTTAACCTTGACTCTAACTACTGTGGCTTCAGCGTGCGCGGCTTGGGCGGCGGCGACGTGGACAGCAACGACGGCAACTTGTTCAATGTGAGCTCTGACGGTGACGCGGACGGCGGCGACAGCAGCTCTCCGGTTGTCCCTGTAGTTACTCTAAAATCTACGGTCCATATGGAGAAAGTAAATGATGTATGGCAGTTAAGCTTATAGGAGGCAGATAGTTATTCATAAAGCCTTGTAGCAGGCCTTTGGTCGGCTGCAATTAGGTGTCATACAGACGTGAGCAAAGCGAATGTCTGAATGGCACCTAAAGCGCAAATTTTGAGTTAAAGAACGGAGGAAGAAATCAAGATGAAAGAAAATATAATAAAGATCATAAAGGAAATCCATCCCAATGATATTGTTTTTCTAAAAGTGGGTCAGTTTTATCATTGCTATGGAAAAGATGCAATTATTCTTTCATATTTGTTTGATTACTCATTAAAAAAGTATAATAATATATATGATTGCGGATTTCCAATCACATCAATAAATAAGATTGCTACAAAAGTTGAAGAATTAAAAATAAACTATATTGTTGTGAATAAAGCAGATAATTATGAAGTGTATGAAGAACAGAATTTTAAGTCAGAAAATAAGTATATAGTAACATATAACAAAGCTCATAAATACATAAATAGAAAAAATAGAATTACTGAAATTTATAATTATCTTATGGAAAACATTAACAGTGAAAATATAAAAGAAAAGATTAATGAGGTAGAAGATATTTTGTATGAAAGTTGAGAAGTTTAAAATTGCAAATTTAATAAAAGAATTGTCTGTAATTATAGATCAAAATCTTAATAATTTTCCTAAAAAAGAAATTGAGCTCAAACATAAAATTAAAGAAGCAAATTATAATTTATTGCTCGTTGTGTATGAGGCAAATACAACAACTAATGTGGAATATAGAATAAAACTTCAAGAAAAAGCTATTGCAATGGTAAAGTATTTGGATTTCTTAATAAACCTCTGTTATGATAAACAAATTATTAATGGAAAAAAGTACATTAAATTTGGTGAAAGATTAGATATGATAATTAGATACATAGTAGCGTGGAAAAATGCAACTGTAAAATAATAATTATCATATTAGGGTATAGTTGAATTGTGGGAATTGCTGGCTTGCTTCGCGCTGTGTTAACCTTAACTCTAACAACTGTAACTTCAACGTGCGCAACTTGAACAACGGCAACGTGAACAACAACAACAACAACTTGTTCAATGTGAACTCTGACGGTAACACGAACAGCAACAACAACAGCTATCCGGTTGTCCCTGTAGCTTCTATAAACTGGGGTTGCAAAACTAATGGTTTTGTAAGAGAAAATAGAAACAAATTATATCCTTTAGTTATTGATGGAATAACTATAAAGTAAAAATTGATGGTTTCACTTGTTAGTAGCAAAAGCGAAGGGGAGTAGGAATCTAGTACAATTTTTAGTAGCGATACTATTATAGTACTGCTACTTTTTAAAATATAAATATTGCTATAAGTGTAAATGTCAATAGTTTTTGCATTTACAATAAGTATATTTAATAATGATTATAGTGTGGAAAGTTCTAAAGGTAAGTTAATGAAAAGAATGGATAATTTATATGAGAATATATATAAGCCAGAAAATATAATGCAGGCCTTTGACGAGGTCTGCAGAAATATGAAAAATAAGAAAAAGGTAAATGCATATAAAGATTTTAAATGCGTATATATATCTAGAATTTACAATGATTTGAAATACAAGAATTATAAAGTTGGACCATATAATGAGTTTACTATATATGAACCTAAGGAAAGAAAAATTGTTAGCCAAGGTATATATGATAAAATTATTAATCATTTGGTTGCAAGGTATATTTTAATGCCTGCGCTTATTCCAAAGTTAATTAAGCAAAATGTCGCAAGTAGGGAAAATTTAGGTACTAGGGCTGGTTTAGGATATCATTATAGATATATGAATTTATGTAAGATTAAATATGGAACTTTTTATATTTTAAAGTTTGATATTAGCAAGTTTTTTGCTAGCATTGACCATGAGATTTTGAAACGAAAACTTGAAAGACACATAAAAGATAAAGATGCTTTGAAGATTGTATTTGATATTATTGATAGTGTTGATGCTGGATTGCGGAATTCGGTTCTATGACATCACAGATACTGGCAATATATTTCCTTAATGATCTTGATCACTTTATAAAAGAAAAGTTACATATAGAATATTATGTGCGTTACCAAGACGACCGGCTGTTTATACCATCATTCAAAAGAGTATTTAAAGTATTGTTTGACTGAGATAAATGCTTTTTTGAAGAATGAAAATTTACAGTTAAATAAGAAAACTAGGATTTATAAAAGTGGTAATAATTTTGTTTTTTTGGGTAGAAATGTTAATGGAAGATATGGGAAATATAGATATGTAAATAGAAGATTAAAAAATAAGTATAAGAGGTATAAAAATAATAGTATTAAACTTGGCAGTTTGATTGGTACAATGCAATCGTATAACTATTTAATGAAAAGGAATAAAGTATGAAACTAGAAGTAATGTTATCAGTAATGGATTTAAAAAAAGAAGATTTGGATAAAATGAATATAACAAGTAAGTGTACTGTTATAAACCAATGTGGAAGTGACGGCTTTGAATTTTTATCACTGTTAATGAAATTGATGGTGACAATTTAGAAGTATTAATTAAAAAGGAACGTATTAAATATATGTTAAAATTTTTATATTTATTAGCTAGACCAGAAAGTAACAAAATATTTATAAAATTGATAAATAAAATAATAGCCAAAATAGCAAATTTAATTATGCCAATAGTGTATAAATGCTTTAATAAGGAATTAGGTATACAAGATGATAATAATGTTGTTGTTTCTCTTACAAGTTATCCTGACAGAATAAATAAAATATGGATAACTATAGAAAGTTTATTAAGGCAATCATCTAAACCCAAAAAAATAATATTGTGGTTAGCAGAAAGTCAGTTTCCAGAAAAAACAAAAAGTTTGCCTAAAGATTTACTGAAATTACAAAAAAGAGGTTTGACTATTAAATTTTGTGAAGATATCAAATCTTTCAAAAAATTTATTTATACGGCTAAAATTTATAATAATTATATAATAATAACTGCTGATGACGATGTAATATACCCTAATGATTGGATAGAAAAATTATTAAAGGAACATGTAGTTAATCCTAATTGTGTATGTTGTTATAGAGCTCATCCAATTAGGCTAAATGATAATATGAGACCTAAAAAATATAAAGACTGGGATTTTACGTCGAATGGAGTTAAAGGACCATCTCATTTATTAATAGCCACAGGTGTTGGAGGCATTTTATATCCACCTAATTTCTTTACTAAGGAAATGTTAGATATAAATTTAATTCAAAAATTATGTCCATTAGCTGATGATATTTGGTTAAAAGTTATGGAGTTAATTAATGATTATAAAGTTGTAAAAGTAGATGATAGGTGTAAACATTGGTTTTTAATAAACTCTACTCAAAAAAAAGCTTTGTATAAAAGAAACCTTTATAAAAATATGAATGATGAAGCAATAAATAATTTGATAGAATATTATGATATAGAAAGATGGGAGAATTGAATAGACAAAGGGACGGGAAATTTGTCTAAATAATGAATACAACAGGTAATTGCACTGTTATAAATCAATGCGGAAGTGACAACTTTGGAGATTTTTCATAGTTTGTTATCCTCTAAATGCGTTTAAAAGAAAAATATAAAAATGGAGAAATTAAAAAATATGGAAGAATTAATTAGTGTTGTTGTTCCAGTGTATAATGTACAGGATTGTTTAGATAACTGCTTAGAAAGTGTTGTTAGCCAAACCTATAAAAATTTAGAAATTATTGTAATAGATGATGGTTCTAAAGACTCAAGTTCTCAAAAATGTGATTGGTGGAAAGAAAAAGATAGTAGGATAAAGGTAATACACCAAGAAAATAAAGGCCTTGCTGAAACAAGAAACGTTGGGATATCAAAATCTACAGGAAAGTACATATCTTTTGTAGATTCTGATGATTTTATTGATAGTAAAATGATAGAAACATTATATAAAACTTTAGTAAAAACAAATTCACAAATTTCTGCTTGTAAATTTAAACGTGTTGATAATTATAGTAAAGTAAATTTAAAAAAGACAGGAGAAATAAAAGAGTTTGATGCAAAAGAAGCTTTAATGAGTCTTTTAAATGAAGAAGATATTTCTGTTCATATATGGGATAAATTATATTTAAAAGATTTATTTTCACGGAATAAAATGCCCAAAAGGTAGACTTTTTGAAGATAAAGCAGTAATGTATAAATTGATATGTAAGGCAAATAAAATTGCATATATAAATGATGAATTATATTACTACATAATAAGAAATAATAGTATAACTAGAGAATTTTCACTAAAAGCATTGTTAGATAAAATTATGGTTACAGATGAAATGAATTCATTTATTACACATGAGCATCCAGAATTAAGTGAACTGTGTACAATGGATAAAATAAGAAATGTTTATAGGTGTCATTCTTTAGTGTGTAGATATTTAAATTTAGATGCGTTTAAAAATAATACTGATTTATTAAAAGAATATGAGTTTTTTAAATGTAATTATAAATCTGTAAAAAATATTCTTAATAAATATAATTTTTTATATGATGTTTTATTTATAAATAGAAAATTATTTTATATTTTAACTAAAATAAAATACAAAGTTAAAGACTTTCTAAAAATAAAATGAGGTTAAATTACAAACAAATTATAAAGGAAAAGGAAGGTTATGAGAAGTAAAAAAGCGTTAATAAATATTATATCATCAATAATTTTACAAATTGTTACAATTGTTTCTGCTTTTATAATACCAAAATTAATAATAACTACATATGGCTCTAATATTAATGGTTTAGTTACATCTATAACACAGTTTTTAAACTTTATCATATTGTTAGAAGCTGGGTTTGGTCCTGTAATAAAATCAATACTTTTCAAACCGATAGCTGATAAAGATAAGCCTACAATAGAGAAAATTTTAAAATCATCAGAGAAAATTTTCAAAACTATTGCACTTATATTTATTGTGTATATAATTTTGTTGTGTATTGTTTTGCCTGGTGTGTATGAAAAAGAATTTGACAATTTGTTTACAATTTCTTTAATTGTAATTATTTCTATGAGTACTTTTAGTGAGTATTTTTTTGGAATGACATATGGCTTATATTTACAAGCTGAACAAAAGTCATATATAGTTTTTATAATTAAAATTTTTTCATTTATTATTAATACAATAGTTGTATTCATATTAATAAAATGTGGTGCTAATATTCAAACAGTGAAGTTAGCAACAGCATTAATATATGTAATAAGACCAGTTTTGCAGAACATATATGTAAAGAAAAAATATAAAATTAATCTAAAAAAAGTTGATGGTGATTATAAAATTCCTCAAAAATGGGATGGGTTAGCACAACATATAGCATATATTGTCCATAGTAATACTGATGTTGCAATACTTACAGCATTTGGAAACTTAACAGAAATTTCAGTATATTCAGTGTATTCAATGATAGCTACTAAATTAAGTAGAGTGGTACAGTCTTTTTCAGGAGGAATTGATGCACTTTTTGGAGATATGATTGCTAAAAATGAAAAAGAGAATTTAAATAAAAGTTTTAATATATATGAAGGATTATATTTTACACTAATCACAATAGTGTATGCATGTACATTGCTGTTACTTGTACCATTTATGGAGGTATATACCAAAGGCATTAATGATGCGAATTATATAAGACCAGCGTTTGCGTGTCTTATTATTATAGCTGAATTTATTGTTATTATAAGGCAACCATATGATGATTTAGTAAAAGTAGCTGGACGTTTTAAAGAAACAAGAATTGGTGCATGGGTAGAAGCAGTTTCTAATATTGTTATTTCTATTATACTAGTGCATAAATTAGGAATTATTGGTCTTGCTATAGGTACAATGGTTGCAATGTTTATTAGAACTATAGAAATTATGTGTTATGCTTCAAAACATATTTTACAAAGAAGCGTTTGGCAGGTTTTTAAAAATGTAATTGTAATTGCTTTTGAGATTGTAGTAATTTCTATAATTATGAATTTCATTCCTGAATTTGAAGTTTATAGTTATGGAACTTGGGTACTCAAAGGGGTTTGCGTGTTTGGTGTTTCTTCTGCAGTGGTGCTTGTAGTGAATTTGTTTGTGCATAAGAACAGTTTTAAATTTGTGTGGTCTTACTGGAAAAAAGTGATACAAAGTCTTGAATAAGGAGTAAAAACAATGAAAGATAAATTAATAAATTTTGCCCGAAATGTAATAAAATCAATAAAAAAATTTTTTACAACAAATTTCAAAATGAAGCTATTAGTAGCCTATTTAGTAGCAAATTTAGCATATATTACAATTGGTAGTTACATTTTTATGACAAAACAAATAAATCCAAACTTTGATTATAAAAGTTTTTCTTTAGGCTTGAGAAATATTTTAGTTTTAAATGTAATTGTGTTTTTAGTAATTTGTTTATTTAAACGCTATAAGAAAAACTGGGTTCATCTTGCAATTATTGCTGTTGCAGTTGTTCGGCGCTATTTCAACATATTTTGCTTTTGATAGGCAAATTGCTTTATATGGATGTTGGGGAAGATATGAAGGGCTATTTTCAATTTTGTATTATTTATCTTTAATGTTATTATCTACATTTGTATCAGACAAGTACAAAAAAATTGTGGTTAATTGTATTTTAATATGTGGTGCCATTCAAGCTGGTTATGCAATTTGTCAATGTTTCAAGTGGCTAAATGTAAAGCAATTTGGTAAAGCAATTAAAGTATATGATGAATCTGTTCATGCAACTGTTTTTAAACAACAGCCTTGGATTTTGGGGTTAACTAATAATCCGAATTTCTTTGGTACATATATGTTGTTGTGCTTGTCATACTCTATAGGTTTATTTATAGATTCAAAGAAAGTAATTAAAAGTAGTTTTTATGCTCTATTAACAGCATTATTTATGTTCTGCTTATTAGCTAGTAATACAACAAGCGCAATAATTGGATTAATTTTCGTAGTTATTTTTGTTCTAATTAAAGCTATAAAAAACAAATTAATTATAAAGTGGTTTGTATTACTTTTTATTTTAGTATCAATGACAGTTTTAGCAATTAATCTTGACAAAACTACACTAGTTAATGATATTGCAACTACTGGTACAGAAGCAACAGAAATTGCTAAAGGAAATTTTGATGATTCATATGGAACTAAAAGAATGTACATTTGGAAGAGAACGGTAGAAATAATTCCTAAACATTTTTTGCACGGAGTTGGAGTAGATAGCTTTCACAAAGCATTTAATGGAACAGCTCTTATACGAAAGACTTCTACTAAAACAATTTTATATGACAAGGCTCATAATGAATATTTGCAAATATTAATAACTCAAGGAATATTTGCACTATTAGCTTATTTGGTGGTATATGGATATGCGGTGTACAGAGGAATAAGACATAGCATTAAATATAATGAAATATATTTAGTTTTACCAATAATCGGTTATTTAATACAAGCCTTTTTTAATATAAGTGTAATTGAAGTAGCACCACTTTTCTGGATGGCTTTAGGATTATGCTGTAGGAATGACACAAATGGGGACAGACTCAAAATGTGTCAAAAATGACACAAAGAGGGATAGACTTTGTTATAAAGAGAATAGGTTGGAAATGAAATCATGAAAAAAGTTAGTATAATAATACCAATGCACAATAGTTCAAAACACATTGAGGAGTGCATTGGTAGTGTGTTAAATCAAACATATTTTAATATAGAAATAATTGTTGTTGATGATAATAGTGTGGATAATAGTGTTAGTATTGTTGAAACCATGGATGATGATAGAATTAAAATAATCAAATTAGATCAAAATGTGGGTGCTGCAAAAGCTAGAAATACAGGTATAAATGCAGCAACTGGTGATTTAATATGTTTTCTTGATTCAGATGATTATTGGGTTTTTGATAAATTAGAAAAACAGGTTAAATTTATTGAGCAAAATAAATATGCATTTATTTATAGTGATTATGCTTATTTAAAAAATGGAGAAGTTCAACATATAGCACATGTGCCAGATTCTATTAATTATAGACAAGCTTTGAAGAATACAACTATTTTTACATCAACTGTAATGTTTAATATGGAATTGCTTTCTAAACAAGATATATACATGCCAAATGTTCAAAAAGGACAAGATACTGCAACATGGTGGAAAGTGCTAAAAAAAGGTATTACAGCGCATGGGATAAATGAGGTTTTAGCATATTATAGAGTTGGAGAAAAATCATTATCTTCAAATAAAATAAAGGCATTAAAAAGAACGTGGGATTTGTATAATAGGGAAAATTTGAGTTGGTTTAAAAAAGTGTTTTGCTTTTGCTGTTACGTTTGGAATGCAGTTAAAAGAAGGTTTTTTTGAGACTTTTTAATTGGGGACGGAGAAAATTTTAAAAATTTAAAATGAGGGACAGATAATGAGACTTTGGGGGCGGTCTTAAAATGCTTCAAAAGTGAAACAAGGTTGTTCCAAAATACTTCAAAAATTTTTAAGGAAAAGGGGGATTAGAAATGTATAAAAAATATACAAAGAGAATTTTAGATACAATAATTTCAATAATCGTAATTATACTACTAATCCCTGTTTATCTTATTATTGGTGCATTAGTTAAATTAATAGACAAAAATCCAATCTTATTCAAACAAATCAGAACTGGTTTAAACGGAAAAGAATTTAAAATCTTAAAATTTAGAACTATGAAAGATGGGAAACCAACAAAATTTGGACAATTTTTACGCAACACATCTCTAGACGAAACACCACAATTCATAAATGTTCTAAAAGGCGAAATGTCTATTGTAGGACCAAGACCATGGGTTCCAGGTTATTACGAAAATTTTAACGAGACACAAAAATGCCGAGTTAAAGTTCGTCCACGGTTTGGTTGGTTTAGCACAGGTTAATGGTAGACGTGGAATTAATATTTTTAAAAAGATTAATTTAGATTTGGATTATGTTCAAAATGTAAGCTTTGCTTTAGATTTAAAGATTATTTTTAAAAGTTTGAAGGTTATTGTTGTTAAGGAAAATGCTTTAAATGTAAGTGGATATGTTTCAAGAGAAATTGAGGATTTGAAGGTTTCTAATGGGAATTTTGAGGTTGATTTTAAGTGAGACATTTGGGGACGGTCTTAATTTGTTTCAAATTTATTGACATAGTACAAACATAGTACATAACTATAAAAAAGTCATAGGAAAAACTTGCACACAACCATAAAAAGTCGCAGGAAAAACTTGCACGAAACCACAGAAAGTCGTAGGAAAAACTTGCGTAAAATCATAAAAAAGTGTATAATATATAAAGAGAGGGTGATGGAAATGTTAAAAAGGAAAATAACACAAACACTTATAGATTGGAAAAATGAAGAAAATAAGCAATGTTTATTAATACGAGGCGCAAGACAAGTAGGAAAAACTTTTATAATAGAACAATTTTGTAAAGATAATTATGAAAGTTACATCTATATAAACTTTGATTTAACACCAACTTTAAAAGATATTTTTAATGGAAATCTAGATGCAGATACGCTTATAATGAAGCTTGAAGTAACATTTCCTGAAATAGAAATTAAGCCAGGAAAAACTATATTATTTTTAGATGAAATTCAAAGCTGTCCCAATGCACGAGTAGCGTTAAAAAGTTTTGCTCTAGACAGCAGAATAGATGTTATTGCATCAGGTTCATTATTAGGGTTATATTACAAAGAAATAACATCATATCCAGTTGGTTACGAAAGAATTGTAGATATGTACCCATTGGATTTTGAAGAATTTTTGTGGGCAAATGGCATAAAAGAAAATGTTATAGCAGAAGCAAAAAAATCATTTGAGAATAAGGCACCAATGGATGAATATATATTAAAACAATTAGAAAAACAATTTAAAATGTTTTTATTAGTTGGCGGAATGCCTAGAATAGTTGATGAATATGTTAAAGAAAAAAGTTTGGGAAAAGTAATGACATTACAAAAATCAATTATTGAAGGTTATAAATTAGATGTTGTAAAATATGCAGAAACAAATATAAGACAGAAAGTTTTAAATACATTTGATAGTATACCAGTTCAGCTTTCACAAAAAAACAAGAAATTTTCATATGTAAATATTTTAGAAGACGAAAAAAATGTTGGAGAGAGAAAATATAGTACAAGTGTTGAATGGTTGAAAAATGCTGGAATAATTAATTTTTGTTATAATTTATCAGAACCAGCAGCTCCATTAAAATCTAATTTAAGAATAGATTGCTTTAAGATTTATGTAAGAGATACGGGGCTTTTAATGTCAATGTATGAAACAGGAATTCAAAAAAGCATTTTAGATGATGATTTATATGTTAATGAAGGTGCAATTCTTGAAAATGTTTGTGCTGAAGAAATACGAACAAGATATAATGATATAATGTATTATGAAAAAAAGAGTCAATTAGAGATAGATTTTATTTTAAATATTGATGGTGTTGTTACAGCATTAGAAGTTAAATCTGGCAATAATAAGCAAGCCAAGTCTTTAAATTCAATGGTAAATAATTATAAAACTGTTACAAGATATATTAAATTAGAAAAAGATACTAATATTTATGTTGATGATTTAGGAATTGAACATTATCCATTGTTTATGATTATGTTTATATAATGAGACTTTTGGGGACGGTCTTGTTTTGTCTCACTTTTGAGACTTTTAGGGACGGTCTTAAAAGTCTCATTAAAACAAGGAGGTAGAACATAAATGAAAATAACAGTCGCAGGAACAGGCTATGTAGGCCTAGTTGCAGGTGCATGCTTTGCTGAAAAAGGGCATGATGTTTTATGTGTTGATATTGATGAAAACAAAGTTAATGCAATGAAAAAAGGAATATGTCCAATTTATGAGGAAAATCTTGAAGATTTAATGATTAAAAACTATAAAGCAGGTAGACTTGATTACACAACAGATTATAAAACAGCATATAAAGATGCAGATGTAATTTTTATTGGTGTTGGAACTCCCGAAAAAGAAGATGGTTCTGCTGATTTATCTTATGTTAAAAATGTGGCTTGTCAGATAGCCGAAAATGCTGAAAAAAATTGCTTAGTTGTTGTGAAATCAACGGTTCCAGTAGGAACTAATGATAAAATTGAGGCGCTAATTAAAGAAAATTTGGCACATGATGTGAAAATTGAGGTTGCAAGTAATCCAGAATTTTTAGCACAAGGACATGCTGTAAGAGATACTTTATTTGCTAAAAGAATTGTTATTGGAACTGAGAGCCAAGAGGCAGAAAATTTGTTACAGGAAATTTACAAGCCTTTTAATTTACCTATTGTTTCTGTTAACAGAAAAAGTGCAGAAATGATAAAGTATGCGTGTAATAATTTCTTAGCATTAAAAATTTCGTATATGAATGATATAGCGAATTTGTGTGATTTAATGGGTGCTAATGTTGAAGACGTTGCAAAAGGGATGAGTTATGATACACGAATTGGAAACAGCTTTTTAAATGCAGGAATTGGCTACGGTGGAAGCTGCCTTCCTAAAGATACAAAAGCTTTGAATTACATTGCAAGTCAAAATGGATATGATTTGAAAATTATTAAAGCTGTTGTTGATGTTAATGAAAAGCAAAAAGTTAAACTATTCAATAAGGCTTTGAAAAGGCTTAAAAGCTTTGATGGATTAAAGGTTGCAGTATTAGGAGTAACCTTCAAACCAGGCACAGATGATTTAAGAGAAGCTCCAGCTGTTGCTAATATTAAATTGTTATTGGAAAAAGGTGCAAATGTACATTTATATGATCCTGTTCGGAATTAATAATGCTAAAAATCTTTTTAAAGATAAAATATCATATTCAGCAGATTATAAAGATGTTTTGAAAGAGGCAGATGTATGCTTTATTTTTACTGAGTGGAATGAGATAAAGGGTATTGATATTAATGAGTACGTTAAATTAATGAAAACACCGCTTGTTTATGATGGAAGGAATATTTATAAGATAGATGAAGTACAAAAAAGTGGGGTTGAGTACTATTCTATAGGAAGGTGAGCAGTTTTTTTGGAACACCTAAAACATTGGAATTTTGTGAAAAAAACGCAAAAAATATCTGGAATTTTGTGATAAGTGTCTTGAAAATCACTGGAATTTTGTGATATAATAAAAACAGGAGGAGGATAAATTATGGGATTATTAAAAAGAAAAATAGATAAATACCTAATAGAATGGAAACAAAATCCAGACAGAAAGCCACTAATAGTAAAGGGTGCAAGACAAATTGGAAAAACAGAATCAATAAAACACTTTGCTGAAAATAATTATAAAAATATAATAAACATAAACTTTGTACTACAAAAACAATTTAAAGACATATTTGACGATGGATTTGAAGTTGATACAATAATAAAAAACATATCGCTAAGAAATCCAGATTATAAATTTGAACCAGGTGAAACACTAATATTTTTTGACGAAATACAAGACTGTATTAATTGTGCAACATCACTAAAAGCATTTAGACAAGATGGCAGGTATGATGTGATTTGCTCAGGTTCATTAATGGGAATTAATTATAAAGAAATAGAATCAAACAGTGTAGGAAACAAAGAAGACTATGAAATGCATTCAATGGATTTTGAGGAATTTCTATGGGCAAAAGGATACAGTGAGGAACAAATTGAAGATTTATATAATCATATGAAAACACTAACACCATTTTCAAACACAGAACTTTCAGTAATGATAGAAAACTTCAAAGAATATATGGTAATTGGTGGTATGCCAGAAATAGTAAACAGTTTTGTAAAAAATAAAAATTACAGTGGAACACTAAAATTACAAAAACAAATTATTGCAGATTATGAAGAAGACATCACAAAATATGCTAATGGTTTAGAACAAACAAGGATATTAAATGTATATAGAAAAATACCAGTATTTTTAGGAAACGAAAACAAAAAATTTAAAATATCAAAAGTAGAATCAGGAGCAAGAAACCGTGAATATATAGGAACAATAGATTGGCTAAATAATGCAGGAATTATAAATGTATGCTATTGTTTAGAACAACCAGAACTACCACTAAAAGGGAACTATAATCCGGATAATTATAGAGTGTATTTTAGAGATACTGGTTTATTGATAGGTTCATTAGATGAAGAAGCACAAGAAGATTTACGAAATAATAAAAACTTTAACACATATAAAGGAGCAATTTATGAAAATATAATTGCAGATATGTTAGTTAAATCTGGTTATGATTTATATTTCTATAAAAACGAAAAAGCTACAATAGAAATGGACTTTTTTGTAAGAGATAGGGAGTCTTTAATTCCTGTTGAAGTTAAAGCTGTAAACGGATCAACAGTTTCATTGAATAATTTAATAGATGGAGAAAAATATAAAGATATAAAATATGGAATTAAATTTTGTTCACAGAATATTGGGTATAATGGAAAATTTTATACATTTCCATATTTCTTAGCATTTTTGCTTAAAAGGTATTTGAAGGAAAAGTTGTAGGAAAAACTTGAGAGCAGCTGGGGACGCGTCCCAACTGTGCATTTTGCACAATTGGGGACATATCTCTATAAATCAAATTTCTACAAAACACAAATTATTACATTAATTATAATGTTAATAACTTTGTGTTTTTATTGTTTTATGATGGAAATTAAAATATAGTTATGATATATTAGTAGTGATAAAAATTTATATGGAGATTATTAATACTATGAAAACATATCTAGTTACCGGCGGAGCAGGTTTTATAGGCTCTACATTATGCGAAAAATTAATTAAAGAACAAAATAAAGTCATTATTATAGACAATTTTTGTGATTTTTATAACCCTGAATTAAAACATAAAAATATTGAAAAAATAAAAAATTCTATCAAACTATATGAAGGTGACATACGCGACAGAAAGATTTTAAAGCAAATATTTGAAGAAAACAATATTGACATAGTAGTGCATTTAGCAGCAATGGCAGGGGTTAGAAGCTCAATAGAAAATCCTATATTATATCAAGAAGTAAACTGCACAGGAACACAGAATTTATTAGAAGAAATGAGGTTGCATAACATTGCTAATCTTGTAATGGCGTCATCAAGTAGTGTGTATGGAAATTGCAAGCAAGTGCCATTTAGAGAAGATATGGTGGTTGATTATGCAATAAGCCCATATGCAGCTACTAAAAAAGCAAATGAAGTTATGACACATGTGTATCATAGTTTATATAACATGAATGTTATAATGCTTAGATTTTTCACTGTTTATGGACCAAAGCAAAGACCTGATTTGGCAATTAATAAATTTACGAGATTAATGTTGGAAGGAAAGGAAATTCCTATATATGGTGATGGAACTACAGCTAGGGATTATACTTATATTGATGATATTGTTGATGGAATTATCAGTTCGTGTGATTATGTGGATTTAAATACTGATGTTTATGAAATCATAAATTTAGGAAATTCATCGCCAGTATCTTTAAAGGATATGGTAGATACTATTTCTAAGGTTTTAGTTGTTAAGCCAAAACTTAAATATATGCCAATGCAACCGGGAGATGTAAATATTACTTATGCAGATATTTCCAAAGCTAAGAATTTGCTGGGTTATGAGCCAAAAATCGAATTTGAAGAAGGTATTAGAAGATTCATTAAGTGGGTTAAGTGATTTAAGCGATTTAAGCGATTTAAGCGATTTAGGCGGACGGTTCTAAAAAACTAATTTTGGGTGGCGGTTCTAAAAACTTAAAATTATTTTTTCATAAATGTCCGGAAAACTAACTGAAAGGAGAAAAATATGGAAAGAAATAAAAAGATAGTAAAAACAAGTATTTTAGGAATAATAGCCAATATAGTATTAGTTGCATTTAAAGCAACAATTGGTTTATTAGTAAATTCTATAGCAATAGTTATAGACGCAGTAAATAACTTAACAGATGTGCTTTCATCTGTAATAACAATAATTGGAACGAAGCTTGCAAATAAAGCTCCTGATAAAAAGCATCCATATGGACATGGTAGAATTGAATATTTTACTTCAATTATAATAGCAGGAATTATCCTGTTTGCAGGTTTAATGGCAATTAAGGAATCTGTAGAAAAAATAATAAAACCAGCAGAAACTGATTATTCAATTATTTCATTATTTATTGTTGCAGTTGCTGTTCTCGTGAAGTTCTTCTTGGGCAAATACGTGAAAAAAGTTGGATATGCTGTAAATTCACAAAGCTTGGTAGGTTCAGGTCAAGATGCACTTATGGATAGTGTTGTATCTTTTGCAACATTGATTTCAGGTATACTTAATTATATGTTGAAATGGAATTTAGAGGGATATTTAGGAATTATAATTTCATTATTTATTATAAAAACAGCGTTTGAAATGATACGTGAATCTGCAAATTCGATGCTAGGTCAAAGAGCTGATGGTGAATTATCTAAAAAGATTAAAGAAGCGGTTTCAGAGTTTGATGAAGTTCAAGGTGTTTATGACTTAAATCTTCACAATTACGGTCCATCAAATACAGTAGCATCACTTCACATACAAGTTAGAAATGATATGAATGCAGGCGAAATTCATATATTAACAAGAGAAATTGCATACACAATTTATGAAAAATTTGGAATTGCTGTTACAATAGGAATCTATGCTGCAAATGATAAAGGAGAATTTGGTTTAATTAAACAAGAATTGGAGAAAATAGTAAGTGAATATGAAGAAATTCTTCAGATACATGGATTTTATGTTGATAAAGAAAAATCAAATGTGTTCTTTGATTTGATTATTGATTTTGATGCAAAGGATAAGAAGATGATTGAGGGGGAAATTGTTGGTAGATTAAAGAATAAATTCCCTGAATATAATTATAATGTTATTTTGGATCCGGATGTTACGGATATATAATCAGTTGGTGATCAGTTGGGGACGTGTACCGGCTGTGCATTTTGCACAATTGGGGACACATCGTCTTAGAGGATGTGTCCCCAATT
>CAMEHU010000034.1 GCA_945917765.1 uncultured Lachnospiraceae bacterium
TGTTGTATCTTCTGTTTCACCACTTCTATGAGAAACAACAGCTGTCATTCCATTTTTCTTAGCTAATTCGATAGCATCTAAAGTTTCTGTTAATGTACCGATTTGGTTTAATTTGATTAATATACTGTTTGTAACTCCTAAATCAATACCTTTTTGTAATCTTTTAATGTTTGTAACAAATAAATCATCACCAACTAATTGGATTCTGTTTCCTAATCTATCTGTTAATTTTTTCCATCCATCCCAATCTTCTTCAGCTAAACCATCTTCAATTGAGATAATTGGATATCTATTTACTAAATCTTCTAAGAAGTCTATCATTTCATCACATGTTTTTGTAACACCGATTTTCCAGAAATGATATTGTCCATCTTTACCAATTTTCTTAGCTTCATCATACATTTCTGTTGCAGCAACATCTAATGCTAAGCAAACTTGTTCACCTGGTTTATATCCAGCTTTTTCAATAGCTTCTACTATTAAAGCTAAAGCTTCGTCTTCATCTTTAACATTTGGAGCGAATCCACCTTCATCACCAACACCTGTAGCTAATCCTTTTTCTTTTAGAACTTTCTTTAAGTTGTGATAAATTTCAGCACTCATTTGTAAACATTCTGAGAATGTTTTAGCTCCAACTGGCATAATCATGAATTCTTGTACACTTAATGTACTATCAGCATGTTTTCCACCATTCATAATGTTCATCATAGGAGTTGGTAATGTTTTAGCATTTACTCCACCGATGTATTCGTATAATTCTATTCCTAAAGAAGCTGCTGCTGCTCTAGCTGCTGCTAAAGAAACACCTAATATTGCATTAGCTCCCAATTTACCTTTGTTTTCTGTTCCGTCTAATTCGATCATTGTTTTATCTAATTTAACTTGGTCATAAACATTCATTCCAATAACTGCATCTCTAATTGTTGTATTAACATTGTTTACAGCTTTTAAAACACCTTTTCCTAAGTATCTTGAGGCATCTCCGTCTCTTAATTCTACTGCTTCAAAGCTTCCTGTTGATGCTCCAGATGGAACCATAGCAACACCGCTATATCCTCCTGCAATAACTTCAACTTGAACTGTTGGATTTCCTCTTGAATCCAAAACTTCTAAAGCTTTTACTTCATCAATTTCTAAATAATCTTTCATTATTCTTCAACCTCCTATATATTTGTTAATATTTTAACATCACTTTGTCATTGTATCACAATATTTTCCAGTTTTCAATAGTTTTTTAAACAAATTTAAGCCAATGGGGACGGGGCAATTTGGCATGATTCAAATCATGCCAAATTGCCCCGTCCCCATTGGCTCTCGCTTGTTTGCTTTATTATGTAAATTATGTTATAATTAATGTATGAGAGAATTATATAAATCAACAGGCATCAGCAGAAAGATATGAGGTTATAATATGAAAAAAACAATGGCATTTCTCAGCGGACTTATAATGATTATGAACTTAACAATAAGCTCAGCTTATGCAGCAGATGACAAAAACACAGACGTGCCCACTCCTAAGGAAATCGTTAGTGAACTCGAAGAATATGAAACTCCATATTATAAAGAAAACTTCGATTTCAATAATGACGGGCAGGTTGATGTTTTCGACATGATTGCTTTAAAGAAAAAGCTTGTATCAGGTGAAGATGGAATCACAATTGCAACAGCTGTAAAGCTTCAGCGTTGGCTGCACGGTCAAGAGGATTCCTTAGCTATATCCGAATTAGCTTCTAGTTATTATAAGCCATCAGAGTTCAAAAACGACTACATCAAGAACCTGATGTCTAATGACTTCAGATTTATAGGTGCTTATGAATACTCTTGGGTTCATACCTACGGTGATGATACACCAGGAGTAGAACTTCGTTTCCTTGGTGTAGATGAATACGTATTAACAGATATCCTTATCTACAACTTCTGCAACAGTAGCAATGAATTCGATGAATTTATTGCAGAGGGTACCGGCTACTCCTTAGGTATTAAAAACGGACTATACACTCTTGCTTTAAATGAAAAACCTACAACTATAGAAGAAATGACTGAACAAGCAGTATCCGAGGAACCTTTGGAATTACTCGAAAAGTAATTTCAACAATCACAAAAAATAAACAATTCAACCGTTGATGCCTTTTGAAAATCACGGACCTTGTAAGGACCGAAAAAAAGCCTGCAGAATTCTGCGGGCTTCTCTCATTTTTATTTTACGGACTTTTGAGACGAACTTTGGGGACGGTTCCTTTTGTTCGAAAAGTTCTATTTTCTTCTCCACTCAAATCCCTCTGGCAAATTCAAAGCATCTTTCTTTTTCTTAACATATCTATCTTCTTCACTAAACACACATCCACAGTATTTTTGCATATATAATCCTTCTTCTACCGCTTTATCATGTCCATCCCAGAATCCGTATCTAAAATCTCTATAAAGGAAATCAATACCATATTCCTTACTATAATCTTCACATAACTTTTTTATAAAATTATGTTTTTGATAAATACTATAAAGTAAAGTAGTAGTCACTGTATCATATCCATTTTCTTTTGCATATTCAAAAGTTTTTCTTAAACGAATTGGATAACAATAATCAATACATCTTGAATTTAAATTATTTGACACATTTTTACAAAATTCATCTAACCCATATTCATCTTCAAAAATTGCATCAACTTTTACTTTTTTAGCATAATTTTTTAAGCAATCTCTTCTAGCTTCATATTCTTTATATGGATGAATATTTGGATTATACCAATATAATGTTGGTTCTATTCCTTCTTTTCTTAATGTATCTATGCAAAACACACTACAAGGTGCACAACATGCATGCATTAATAATTTCATCTTTAATATATCTCCTTACTAAATTTTTACAATATTGTATCATCATTTTTATAATAATTCAAGAGAATCTCATATGTAGTCCTATCTCTGAAATAAATTTTTTTGATTTCTTAAATATAATATTTAGACTGGTAACAAGATTTTTTCCATAAATTTTAAAGTTAAAAATTCAAATAAATACTATTATTTTGTAAAATTTTGATGTATAATGTAATTAACATTGAAAGGATGATCGGATATGGAAAGCTTAATTGCTATTGACTCACCAAAGCCAGAAAAAAGGAAATTAAAAAAGAGGTTTAAAGTTTTACTATGTGTTTTAATATTTTTTTTAATAATATTAATGATACGTGGTTTAGTCAAATTTTATAATTATGTTGTTGAAGAAGAATTAGCATCTATAAAAGACGTACAAGTTGGAAATCAAACTCTTATTAATGAAAATACTAAATTAGATTGTATGAAAAAAATTAAAGAAAATTATTCGGTGCAAAAAGCTAATATCATTCAATTAAAAAAGCAAATACCAGTATCTGAAAAACAATATAACAACATAATGAACATATATGAAAATTCCTCTGATAAAAAAATAGTTTATTTAACTTTTGATGATGGGCCATCAGAAAATATTACACCTCTTATTTTAGATTTACTAAAACAAGAAAATATAAAAGTAACATTTTTCTTACTAGGCTCAAATACAGAACTATATCCTCAAATAGTTCAAAGAGAATACTCTGAAGGTCATTTTTTAGCCAATCACGGATATTCCCATAAATATTCACAAATTTATCAAAATCCAGAAACAATTTTAAATGATTTTCAACAATGTGAACAATCAATAAAAAAAGCTTTAAACAACGAAAATTATACATCTAAAATTTATAGATTTCCTGGTGGTTCAACAGGTGGAAGATTTCATGATATAAAAGCTCAAGGAAAAGAGCTTTTAAAAGAAAACCATATAGCTTATTTAGATTGGAATGCACTTACATGTGATGCAGAAGGCACACCAACACATGAATCTATTTTAGAAAACCTTGAAAAAACTGTAGGAAATAAGCAAACAGTAGTATTGTTAATGCATGATTCATCAAGCAAAATTTTAACATATGAAACTTTACCAGAAGTTATAGCATTTTTTAGAGAAAGAGGATATACTTTTAGAACACTGTATGATGTTCTATAATAGTTCCACTCTTCTACATTTTATAAAAACAAATTCTAATAAAACAGATATAATCAATCAATTATAAATAGAGCCCTTCTTGTTAGACAAAATTTGTTTAATAAGAAGGGTGCATTTTTATTATCAATAATTTTTTGTATTTTTTTCAAAAAAGCTATTGACAAATTACATTTAAACAATTATAATAATAAATGTCTTTGATAAACAAATGCAGGTGTCGTATAATGGCTATTACCTCAGCCTTCCAAGCTGATGACGAGGGTTCGATTCCCTCTACCTGCTCCATACATAAACCTCAGTATAGCTGAGGTTTTTATTTTGCCTTTTTCTTGTAGATAAATCAATAGAACATTTTTAAAAATTACTTAAAACTATTTCTCTACACAAAAAAACACAAACTAAATTGGAGGCTACTTTTTCAGCAGCCTCCTAAATTGTTTGTGTTTTTTATATTATATATCTCTTTTATATTTCTTTTTTAATCTTATTTTTTGTTTTATTTTAGAAACAATAATCTTTATCAAAATTGCAGCAATAATAACATCAATAGCAATTGCAATTTTTCTTGCATCAAAAAATTTTGCATGCTTAACAGTTATAGTACTATTTTCATTTCTATAAAAACCTATAAATTCACCTTCACTATATAATGAATTAACTTTATCCAAAGTTAAATATGCTTCATTTTTTTCAAAATTACTTGGAATTTTAAATTTCAAAACGCAAACATCTACTTCATTATCTTTCACCGTATCAGCCATAAATGTTACTGAAATTTTCCCATTATCAACACTTGATGTAGTAATGTAGATTCCATTTGGTATACATTCTAAAAATTCCAAATTTTGATCATACGCAAATGTTATTCCTCCTGCAGTAATATGTTGAACAGCTTTAATTTTAATAGGAATTTCAATTGTTTCACCTGTACTACCAGTTACACTTCCAGCAATTATAGTTGGAAAACTATCTTCATAACCATTAAAAACCTCTGCATCATTTGCATTTTCTTCAATAGCAATTTCATTTGAATTACTAATTTCAACTGGCGTTTTTTCAATTTCACCTGTTTCTACTGCCAAAATCACTGAATTTGATAAAACTGCTAAACTTAAAAATATAGTTAAAAAAAGCCTTACTGCATTTTTTTGCATGCATATCCTCCTATTATATCTTTTTCATTTTTTTGATTTCGATTAAACTAAATATAATTACTAGTAAACATATTGTACTACCTACACAATATACAACAACTTGTCCACCTAATTGTGGAATTTTCTCAGTTGATTTATCTGATTTGTTTTCATTTGATTTTTGTACAGGTGTAACATTTTGTTGTGTTTGAGAATTATTATTTGCACCATTTGTACTTGATGGTTTTTGAACATTTGAATTATTATCTTTTTCTTCTGCATTTATATCATTTTTGGCATTATTTGCAGATTCTTCAGCATTTCTTATTTTTGCTTCTAAATCTTCATCAATTCCAGATTGTGCATTTACAGTTGGTTCAATTATTTCACCTGTTACTCCAGGTAAATCGCTTACATTATTTACAAAATCTGAATTGCCACTTTTTGTTCCTGTTGTTTCAATAACAACACCTGTTGTTTCAGTTAATGGAATATTTTGTCCATCAGCAAACACATATGTTTTATTACCTAACATTTTTGAAGAATCTGTATTCCATACGATTTTATATTGACTTCCTCTTTCACATAAAGATGTGTCAAATGTCATAGCAACAACAATATTATCTCCAGATACTTTATTGTCACTTCCAAGTGCTGCAGCAAATGATAAAATTTTATTACCTTTATATGAATTTTCAGCTTTGCCATTACTTGGATTAAAATCATTTACATTTTTGAATAAATCTCCCCATTGATATGAAACTAAAGTTAATTCTTTGCTATACACTAAAGTACCTTGAAGTGATTCGATGTTATTTGCATTTACTCTCGCATAAACTGTTACTTGTTTACCTGGAGTTACCTTTCCAGAAACATTTTTTGTTAATCTCAAACCTGCACTTCCAGCTGCCATAACATTATTATTAGCAAAACAAGATAAAAACATTAAAATCAAAGATATTGCTAATATATGTATAATAAATTTTGTTTTTTTCATTTGTTATATCCTCCCATTTTTATTCTTTTGAATTATATACTTCAGAATTTTTATATAAATCTGAATTTAAATATTCATCTAAACTTCCTCTAAATCCTGTTGAAACAACAGCATAATATTTTAATAATACAACCGCATCTTGTGTTGTAACAAATCCTGATTCATCAATATCTAATGCTTCTTTATATTCCAAATACTTATCTTCTTCACTAACAGCAATATCGCTGACTATTGTTAATAGCATAGATGCATCTCTGGCATCTATAATATCATCACCATTTATATCGCCTTTTTTGTTAGTGCTAATTTGTGGATTGTATTCGTCTTGATTTATTACTTCAAAATTGAAATTGTTTTTAACTAATTTATACTTTATAGTACTAAATTCTGGACTACGTAATAACTTGTTTTCTAACCAATCCATTTTTTCTTTATTTTTTAAATAATCTAATGCAACATTTCTTGTATATTGATTTGGAACCTGATATGTAAATATAGTATATGCTTTATTTATAAAATCTTCATCACTAAGATTGTTTATAAAATCTGCACATTCATCTGAATCAATAATTTGTTTTAATACTTCTTCAATATCATAACCATCATTATGAATATTTACCAATTTTTCTAAGTCTTCATCGTTAACATCTTCTACTTGATATATTTCTTGCAAAATTGTTTTTAAATATCTTTTCAACGTATCATTTTGAATAAGATTCATTTTGCTTAATCTCTCAAGCTTTTCTGCTTCCTCTATTGCTTTTTGCCTGTCATCAGGATTTTCCATTTTAGCAATTTCTTCTTCTGCTTTTGCTCTTAAAGCTTTATTCTGTTTGTTAATTTTTGCCTTTTTTTCATAATCAGGAATAACTCTTATTTTACTAAACTCATCACCATTGATAAAGCTTCTTATCAAATCTTCTCTAGTATTTCCCGCATTAAGCCAAGCTTCATGATTTGATATACCTGATTCTTCTCCATTTGTATTAAAAATACAATTGTAACATACAATAACAAACTCTTTATTAGTATCCATTTGATTTTTTTCATTTGCTTCTTGTGATAATAAAACATCAATTGTTGTATTATATATGCTTTTGTTTAATGAATTTTGAAGTTCTTCTTCAGTACAATCTCTATGTAATGCTCTATTATATAAGTCTTTTATATAAAGCATATATGCATCATAAGAAATGTTTATATCTTTTTCACTAACATTCTCTATACTAGCAACTGACTTTAATTTATCAGAATCCAATTCATCTTGATTATTTTGTACTTCGCTAGTTGCTTTAAAATTATTATCATAATAAATTTTTGTTCTGTTAGCAATTCTAGTATATCCTTCATCAGTTTTTTCTACAGTACTATCAAGTTTGGCACTTTCTTCATAAGATTTTTCATTATAAATAAGCCAGCCTCTTACACGGCTACTTCCCAATTGAGATTGTGTTAAAAATTCTGATGAAGAAAAATAATATGTAACACCATCTTCAGAAACCTTTTTTCCGTTACCTTGTGTTATATCATCTTTCCAACTTTCAAATTCGCGATATTCTAAATCACCAACATTTCTAAATTGTACACCTAAATATCCTCTTTGATAAATTAATACTGTATCAATATCAACTTCACCATTTTGCTTAATACTTTCGCCAATTATTTTTCCTGATAATGTACAACGAACTTTTTCTCCATTTACTTTAGCAGAAATAATTCCATTTAAACTTTCAAAATCAGTTTGTTGATATTTATCTTTTTCTACCCACCCTTTTGAAAAATCAGCAGTTCCATTATTCCCGCCATTTTTAAGGAATTCAGATAAACTCCAATAATATGTTATACCATTTTCTGTAATTGATTTTCCTTCGCCTTGAGCCACATTATTTGCCCAACTATCTTGAGTTTGACCTTTTAAATTTTTAATACCACAATATATTCTATTTCCATAGGCATTTGCAAAAGTTTCTTTAATAAAGCAACTATTCACTCCTAATAATACAAAAAGTAATAAAATTATTCCAATAATTATTTTATTAGATTTCATTTATTATTTCACCTCATTAATATTGCATTTCTTCTAAAAATGCTTGAATAGACATTGTTTCATCATTTTCGTTTACTGCAACATTTGTAATATATGCTAAAATAGCTGATGAATCTCTGCCATCTAGAACACCATCTTCATTTACATCTCCTAGTCTTTTTTGTTCTTCAGTTGGTCTTTCTCCACCTTCTACTGAGCTTGAAGCATATAAACATAACACCTTATATGCATCTTGTGTAGTTACTGCACCATCTTTATCAATATCTCCAAGTAAAAATTCTTCTTGTGCAATTTCCTCAGGAACTCCTGGTTCTTCAGTTTCAGCATTTGATTTTACGGCACATGCTAAAATTGTTAAAATAAGAATAATTCCAATTAAAATCATTGGTAAATGTTTTTTCATAAAAATTCCTCCTTCTTTATAAAACATAAAATTAAAGACAACAACTATTGAATACTTATTTTTTATGCTTTATTAAAATTTACCACCTACAAATTTTTTATTTGTTTTCCAATATAATTTTAAACATAATTATTTTAAATGTCAACAATTTTCTACATTAATTTTATTGGAATATTTAGGCGGAAATTTGTATTTTTTTACTTAAATTTGATATTTTTTTATTCATTCTAAACAATTTTTTATTTTTTCAAAAAAAAGTATTGACAAATGATTTATTAATAATTATAATAGTAAATGTCTTCAGAATGCAAATGCAGGTGTCGTATAATGGCTATTACCTCAGCCTTCCAAGCTGATGACGAGGGTTCGATTCCCTCTACCTGCTCCAAAAAGAACTTGAAATTTAATTTCAAGTTCTTTTTTTATATAATCAATTATGGAGCAGGTAGCGGGAATCGAACCCGCGCCATCAGGTCGGAAGCATGACATTCTACCACTAAACTATACCTGCAAATTTGTATATAATAAGTATACCTGTTTTTAGAATTTTTTTCAAGTATTTGTCTTTAACTTACAATAAAATATTAAAGTTTTATAACTAAATATATATTTTACAACATTACATTTATTATTTTAATTACTATAAAAAAATAATAAGGGGACCCAAAAGCCCCCTTATTTGCGTTTTCATGCTGTTTTTAGCCTGGAGATAATGTCTGTTGTTGACTCAGAAACTCCTCTTTTCTTTTTGATACCTGAAACATTGTATCTTTCAAACACCTTGTCTCTAGCACTTTGTAAAACAGGATTATCTTCGTAATAAAGTATGTCAGGTTTTAAGGCCTTGAATAACTCCTGAAAAATGATAAGCCATTCTTTTTGCTTTTCATTTTCCGGTTCAACCTCGAGCAAAATATCCGAATTATAATCAACAATTATTGAATAATCAACATATTTTATTGCATCAATAATTTCGACCCTTGGACATTCGTCAATAACTGGCCTGCCTGGATTTTTTAAAGCTGCACACTTATTACTTTTTACAGCAACAACTAAAATATCCCCTTGCTGTTTTGCACCTTCTAAATACTTAAGGTGCTCGTAGTGAAAAAGATCGAAAGTTCCAGTTGCTAAAACAACCTTTTTTCCGTTCCGAACCTTGTTCACCTCATTTGAAAGTTGACTTAAATTTTGCATTATCATAGAAATACCTCCTTATGATGCCTAAATCGAATGCGTTTATCAACTTATGTATATAAATCTACCTAAGTAGAAAAATAAAAACTAAGATTTTCTTTTTTTCAATTTTTTATAATCTATCACAAAATCACGCATTTTTCAAGCTTTTCACTTATTTTTTTGCAATTTAAGTCAAAACTATACCTTAAATTCCATGCAAACGGGATATTAATATGATTTTTTTACCCTAAGCACCTTTATCACCTTGGTAGTTTTACACCCCTTTACCTTCTTCCAAAAGATTTTGAAACTTTTCACTAAACTCTGGTGCATATTTTTTCAAATTAACAGGTCTTAACTGTCTATTTGTGAAACAATGCTTTGTTTCACCTGTCATAACAACATCACCTGTTTTTTTATTTTTTATAATATACTCAACCTTCATTCTAACGCCATTATACTCTGTAGTATACATTTCTATTTGTATAACATCGCCAAAAGTAACATGATGCTTATATTCACAACTAACACCTAATGTTGGAATTGTTACACCTTTTTCTTCCATAGCTTCAAAAGGCATATCAATACTTTCAAGCCATGCACATCTTGCTTCTTCCATAAATCTAATATAATTAGAATGATGAACTATTCCCATCCTATCTGTTTCATAATAGTTTATTTTTCTTTCAAATTTGTTTATGGATTTTCCCATTATAATTCAACTCCCTTTCAAAGCGTAATTTATTAAGTTTTACTCACCTTTTATAGTATTAATTTTAAACAACTTAAATATTTCAACTATAACAACTGGTGCAAATACTAAGCAAATAGTTTCAATCAATTTTTCAGTTGGTAAAAGAACTATACTAAATAATTGTCTTAAAGATGGAATTAATAATACAATAAACATTAAGCCTGCAGATAGTAAAATTGCTCCAATTAATATTAGATTACTGAATACTCCGCCTGTAAATAATGATTTATGATTATTTCTAATGTTAAATACATGAACAAGTTCAGATAAAGCTAATACTATAAACGCCATAGTTTGAGCAATTTCTACACGAACTTGTTGTGATGTCATTCCTTCAATTTCTGGTACATTTTTTGTAGCTAATCCTAGAATAAATGCTGTAAGTGTTAATCCTCCAATCATTACACCTTGATATATAATTCTCCATGTCATTCCCTTAGTAAATATTCCTTTTTGTTTTTTATTTGGTTTTCTATTCATAACATCTTTTTCTGCAGGGTCTACTGCTAATGCTAATGCAGGAAGTGAGTCTGTTACTAAGTTAACCCATAAAATGTGTATTGGAAGTAATGGTTCTATTAGTTTAATATCAATTCCAAATTTATTTGCAAGAATTGGAGCAATTAATATTGCTAAGAATAATAGTATTATCTCTCCAACATTACTTGATAATAAAAATTGTATAGCTTTTAAAATATTATCATAAATTCGTCTGCCTTCCTCAACTGCTGATACTATTGTAGAGAAATTATCATCTGTTAAAATTACATCTGCCGCTTCTTTTGAAACATCTGTACCTACAATTCCCATAGCACAACCTATATCTGAAGTTTTAAGTGCTGGAGCATCATTTACACCATCACCTGTCATAGCAACTATTTCTCCATTAGCTTGCCATGCTTTAACAATTCTAACTTTATGTTCTGGAGATACTCTTGCATAAACTGCAATATGTCTTACTCTTTTTATTAAATCATCATCAGACATTTCCTCAAGTTCAGCTCCTGTTATTGCTTCATCTCCTTCGTCCATAATTCCAAGAGCTTTTGCAATTGCTGTTGCTGTAATCTTATGGTCACCTGTTATCATTACTGTTTTTATTCCTGCGCTTTTACATTTGCTAACTGCTGCTTTAACTTCTTCTCTTGGTGGATCTATCATTCCTACCATTCCAACATAAGTTAAATCTGCTTCTATTTCCTTCATTTCTTCTTTTGATGGCATATGATCCAAATCTTTATATGCCATTGCTAATACTCTTAAAGCATTTTGTGCCATATCCTCGTTTTGTTTAGAAATTTGAACTTTAAATGCATCTAAATCTGTTTTTGTATTACCTTCAAATATATATGAATTGCATCTTTTTAATAATTCGTCAACTCCACCTTTAGTGTAAACTATATATCTGTCTCCTACTTTATGAACAGTTGTCATTAACTTTCTTTCTGAATCAAATGGAATTTCTTCAACTCTTGGATATGTTACATATAATTCTGGTGTAAAATCCAATTTAAATCCCATATCTACTAATGCTGTTTCAGTTGGATCACCTGTTAATTCATTGCTTGCACTTACTTTTGTATCATTACATAACATACTAATATGAACTAATCTTTTTAAATCCTCTATTTCTGAGTCTTTAATATCTTTCATATCAAATAATTTTCCATCATAAAACACTTTTTCAACTGTCATTTTATTTTGTGTTAGTGTACCTGTTTTATCTGAACAAATTACAGATGCACTACCTAGTGTTTCAACCGCGGGTAATTTTTTAACAATTGCATTTCTTTTTACCATTCTTTGAACTCCAATAGCAAGAACTATTGTAGATACTGCAGCAAGTCCTTCTGGTATTGCCGCAACTGCTAAACTTACAGCTGTCATAAACATATCTAATGGTTGTTTTCCATATAATAATCCAATAATAAATATAACAACACAAATTCCTAATGCAGCTAGACCTAATGTTTTACCTAACTTATTTAATTTTGTTTGAAGTGGTGTTTCAGATTTAACAGTATTACTAATAATACCAGCAATCTTACCAACTTCTGTATTCATACCTGTTTCAACAACAACACCTTTTCCTCTACCATAAGTAATTAAGCTAGATGAAAATAGCATATTATCTCTATCACCAACACCAACTTTTTCATTTTCAATAGTTGCTGTATTTTTTTCAGATGGAACAGATTCACCAGTTAATGAGGCTTCTTGTGATTTTAAATTAGCAGCTTCAATAATTCTTAAATCTGCTGGAACAAAGTCACCTGTATCTAAAACAACAATATCTCCAGGAACTAATTCTCTTGAAGCAACAACATTAACTTGTCCATTTCTAATAACTTTTGCAGAATGACTGCTTAGTTTTTGTAATGCCTCTAATGATTTTTCTGCTTTAGCCTCTTGAGCTACACCAATAATTGCATTAACAATTACAACTATCAAAATTATTAGTGAATCAGTGATTTTTCCATCCTCCATATAACCAACAACACCTGAAACAATTGCTGCTATAATTAAAACAATAATCATAAAATCTTTGAATTGTTCCAAAAATTTTACAAATAAACTCTTTTTCTTTTGAGCTTGCAACTCATTAGTTCCATATTTTTCACGGTTTTTTATAACTTGTTCATCAGATAACCCTGTATTTTCTGATATTCCGAACTCCTTAAAAACCTCTTCTTTTGACTTATTATACCAATTCTTTTCCATAAGCCAGACTCCTCCTTAAAAACTTATTTAATTTTTACAACTGTTTAGAATTTTTAAAATATCACATTTTTACCTCCTTAAATTTATCATTTTTATTAATTTTAGTCAATGGTTGATTTTCGGGATTTTCGGCACGGTTATAAAAAACTAAATTTGAGTTTTTGAAACCGTCACAAAAGCTCACCTTATTTTCAGCATTCAAAACTATTCCCCAAAAGTCTCACAAAACAAAAAGACTTTCAAAAATATCAAAATCTTAATCAAAAGATTAAAATATTTTTAAAAGTCTTGCTTACCTTTTATAATAACTATAAACTAGGTTACTAACCAGATTTTTCGTAATGTTGATTAGTAGTTTATAAGCTACTCCCTCTTAAATATTTTTTATTGTATAATTACAATCTATCAAACTTAGGCTCTAGGATGTGTATTTTTATAAACATTTTTTAAACCTTCATCTTGAAATTGCATATATACTTGTGTTGAAGATATATCTGAATGTCCAAGCATTGATTGAATTGCTTTTAAATCAGCTCCATTTTGTAATAAGTGTGTTGCGAAAGAATGTCTTAAAACATGTGGAGTAATATCTTTAGTTATATGAGCTTGTTCTTTATAATATTTTACTATTTTCCAGAACCCTTGTCTTGTTAATCTTTTTCCATTTATATTTACAAATAAAGATTTAACACTTTCATCTTTAATCAAATATGTTCTTGCTTCTTCTACATATTCTTTTAAAGCTTTTAATGACATTGTTCCTAATGGAATATTTCTTTGTTTTGTACCTGTTTTACAACTTACATATGCTTCTTCAAAATTAACATCTTCAACATTTAAAGATATAATTTCTGTAACTCTCATACCTGTTGCATATGCAAATTCTAGCATTGCTTTATCTCTAATTCCTTTTAAATCAACATCTTGTGGTTGCTCTAAAAGTAATTCTACTTCTTTTGCTGTTAAAATACTTGGCACTCTTTTTTCTATTTTTGGTGCTTGTATACCATTTGTTGGATCTTGTAATACTTTTTTTGTTCTAACTAAATATTGGTAAAAAGATCTTATTGATGCTAAATTTCTTGAAACAGTTGATGATTTTTTCCCAATTTCTTGTAAATATTCTAAATATTCTTTTATATTTTTTTCATCTACTTTTGTATAATTAATTTGATTTTCTTCAATATATTTTTCATATTGTGTTATATCTCTTTTGTATGATTGAAGTGTATTATCCGATAATTTTTTGTCATTTTGAAGAAACTTCAAAAATAATTTTATTTGTTCATTCATTTACCCCAAGCTCCCTTACTATATTAATATTTTATATTTTAAAATTTACATAAACTAAATACGTATATGTTATATCAAATTTTCAAAGAAAAGTAAAGAGTATTTTTAATATTTTTTTATTATATTTTTCACTTTTTTAATAAGCTTTTGATTAATTATATGTTTAAAATACTCTTTGTTTTTAATGATATAAACATATTAATCCACTCGAAATATATGCTTCTATAAAAGATGCAAAAACTAGTGGAATAATAAGAATAACACATAATATTGTATGTCTAATTACTTCATTTTTTACATTAGTATCTTTCTTTAACAAAGTTCTATGCAATTTCAGTGCACTCACATTAAGCATTAAAATTATAGGAATTACAATTATGTTTTGTAAAAACAAAGATGCCATAGAAAAAATCAATCCGCTTACCAATTCCGAGAGTTAAAATAATTGCAGAAATTGTATATCCAATACATACCCCTTTATACGATGAAATTATATATATTAATGGAATTCCAATTATTGTTGAGCCTGCAATCCATATAATACCTACCATTTTCAAATTCTCAATAATAGATATTTTTATCAATTTTACCTTATCAACCTCATATTTTTCATCTTGAATAACATTAACAAATCCATTTATATAACCACTTATCTCATTTTTACTTTGCTCATCCGAATTATTTATAATTATGACACCTATCATTACGCCTATAATAAACACTATTGATAATATCAAGTAATCCTTTATATTTGTTTTGATATGTTGTGTCAAAATAGTTTTGAATTCATTAATCTTTTTTGAATTGTATCTTATTTTTGTTTTCATCTGTTCCTCCACATCTCACATAATAGTTTTAATACTATTACTATTTATTTACTAATGTGTATTCTCCAGATGAAAATAATATTCATATTTAATTTTACATTTTTTCAGGCATTTCAATTCCAAGTAAATTTGCACCTATTTTAAGTATTTTTCCTGTTGCATATGTTAGGAATACTCTTGCATTCTTTACTTTCTCATCATCAACTATTACTTTATTATTATTATAAAATGTGCTATATGCCTTTGCCACATCTATCAAATATCTTGATAATATTGATGGTTCATTTTTATCTGTAACTTGTTTTAATATATCTTCAAAATTATAAATTAATTTCAGGATATTTTGAGAGTCTGTATCTTGTAGATTTTCTAAGCAAATATTGCCTAAAATATCATTATTTTCAATATTTTCAACCGTAACTCCAGCTTTTTCAATAATACTTTTTGTACGTACATACGTATATTGGATATATGGTCCTGTTTCCCCTTGGAAGTTAAGAATTGTATCCCAATCAAATACCTCATCTTTTATACGATTATTTGATAAATCATTAAATATAACAGCTCCAATGCCTACTTTTTTAGCAATTTCCTCTTTGTTCTCTATATCAGGATTCTTTTCTTCAATAACTTTTTGAGCTCTTTCAATTGATTCATTTAATAAATCTTCTAATTTTACAACAGTACCTTCCCTTGTTGACATTTTTCCTGTTGGTAATAATACCATTCCAAAAGATACATGTTCTAATCCATTTGTGTATTTTTCGTCTAAACCTAGTAGTTTTGCTGTTTCAAATACTTGTTTAAAGTGAAGGATTTGTTCGTATGATGTTACATATAGTGCTTTGTCGAAGTCATATGTTCTTGCTCTATAAAGAATTGCTGCTAAATCACGAGCTGCATATGTTGATGAACCATTTGATTTTTCAATCATACAAGGTGGCATATTTTTTTCCTCTAAATCTATAATTTGAGCACCTTCAGATAAAGTTAATTTACCTGATTTTTTTAGTAATTCAACAACCTCAGGAACTTTTGGAGCTATATAAGCTTCTCCATCCCATGAATCAAATCTCCCTCCAAGTATTTCATATATTTTATGAAATTCATTTAAACTAAGTTCTCTAAATCTTTTCCATAAATCTACGCAATAAGGGTCACCATCTTCTAACTTTTTGAAATTATCTCTACATCTTTCTAAAACTGTTTCATCTTCTTTACATAAGTTATTAATTCTAACATAAATATCCATCATTTGGTTTATAGGGTCTTTTTCGATATCATATTCTTCTCCCCATAACTTATACCCTTCTATCATTTTCCCAAATTGTGTCCCATAATCACCTAAATAATTTAATCCTTTTACATCATATCCTAAGTATTCATAAGTATTATATAATGCTTGGCCTATAACTGTTGAACGAAGATGTCCTATATGAAATGGTTTAGCAATATTAGGATGAGAATAGTCAATTACAATATTTTTTCCTTTACCTATTTCAGATTTACCATACTCTTTATTTCTAGAAAATTCTTTTACAATTTCCTCTGCCAACTTATTTTTGTTAACAAAGAAATTCAAATATCCAGAAACAACAACAACTTTTTCAATAACTTCATTATTTAATTCTATTTTTTCTTTTATTTCTTCAGCTATAACCATTGGAGACTTTCTTAATTCTTTTGCCAACTTAAAACATGGAAAAGCATAATCTCCATTTACTGAATCTTTTGGAACTTCTATAAAAGTATATAATTCTTCGCTATTAAGCTCCACTACTTTTGCAATTGAATTTGCAATTTCTTTTTTGAAATCTAACATATTTTTTCCTCCTTTAATTTGAGACTTTTGGGGACGGTCTTGTTTTGTTTCATTTTTGAGACTTTTGGGGACGGTCTTGTTTTGTTTCATTTTTGAAACATTTTAAGACCGTCCCAAAATGTTCCACCCAAATGTTTCAGTGAAACTCCATATAAAGCCAACAAAAAAGACAATAAGAATAATTTCTTATTGTCTAAAGGTGCTTATATTTTCGCACGGTACCACTTTAGTTATTTTTATAATATTTTTTAGATTTAAAATTTTCGATAATCTTAAATACATAATCTAACATTATAAAAATCTCTCATTCTCAATAACGGTGAGTATCCGTACCATCATACTCTTTAATTTAAAACATAATTTCCGACAGTCCCTAACAAGCTCTCTTCATCATTATTCTCCACCATTGGCTTCCACCGTTCCCAACTCGCTTGAGTTTCAAATAATATTACTTTCTTGTATTATTAGTTTTCTATATTATGTCTATAATGATAACATTTATTCTGTATTTTGTCAACCTGTTATCTTTTATTGATAGTGTCAATATCTTTCGGGAAAATATTCAAAAAAATATACATAATCCTCAA
>CAMEHU010000035.1 GCA_945917765.1 uncultured Lachnospiraceae bacterium
GGCCTTGACCTCCTTGGCCTTGACCTCCCTGGCCTTGACCTCCTTGGCCTTGACCTCCTTGGCCTTGACCTCCCTGGCCTTGACCTCCTTGGCCTTGACCATTTGCACCTTGACCAAGTCCACCACTGCTTCCATTATTAGCTTTATTCATATCAGGCATCTTGCCCTTACTTTCATCAATTTTCTTACCTTTATTCCCTTTAAACATATTAGTTGCCATTGTTAATGCCATAGCACCTGTTCCTAAAGCATCACCAATTCCACTTGGTTGTATACCAAATATTTTTTTGACAATTCCTTCTGCTTTTAGCATAAAGAAAGCTGCTGCCGCTGCAAATATCATTTTTCCTAAATCTTGATCTCCTGAATTTACTGTAGACATAATTGTGCTATAAAATACTATATATATTACACAATGAAATGGCTGAATAATTACAGTAAATATAAACTCTTTAAACCAAGTATTAAGTGCTTGTGATTTACCATCACCAATTTTGTCAATTGCGTATGTAATTGTGATTAATGGTGCAATTACTATTAAAAAGCCTAACACTATTACACGCTTTATATACATTAACACAAAAGCAAAATTTGCAACAACCATTGCACCATACACAATCAAATCATCAAAGCCTGCTAGTGGAACTGTGGCTTTTGCTGCAACGCTTTCAAGTACAGTGGTATTTGCCGTTTTATCCATTTTAGCTAAAGTTTCTACAAGTGAATTATTAAATGCAAATGTTATAATCATTATATAATGTAAAACAAATACTAAAATCAAACTTATTACCCAGTCGACAAGCATTTTCTTGTATTTTGCCTCATCAGATGCAACTGTTGAAATTGCCATACGAATACCAATATATAATAAAATTCCTAGTAATATTGCTATTGATAAACCTCTTATTATGTAATAATATTTTCCAATATTTTGAATCAGATTTAGTGATACATCAGCTTTGTTTGATGAAAACCATACTTCTGGAAAGAAATTAGCAGATGTTAATCCACATCTATTAAATACTACATCTCCAATTGTAGCTGAAGATCCACCAAGACCTGATCCTGAAGATACTCCTGTGATTACAACAGTCAAGCCTTCAATTGCTATAAAAATCAACAAAGCAAATTCTTGGAAGCCTACTGACAAAAGTGCAGAAATTCCTGTTATACCTGCCCCTCCAGCTATTCCAGCTGCTTTTATACCATTTTCCATATAACCAGTAACAGTGTTTTTTACTTCACCTAGAAAACTTACATCATCAGCACCAAAGCTAAACTTAAAACAAGCTATAAATGCAAATAAACCTAATATAATTAAAGATATTCTTTTAATATTTTTCTTTGTCTTCATTTCACACCTACTTTCTCTTTTTCTTTAATTCTTTAACAATTTTTGGCACTGCAACAAATGAAGATTTATATTTTACACTTCCATTGTCATTTAGTGCATTTAATTCGTTAAGTTTATCTAAAAATTCTTTATTTAAGTCTTTTAAGTCTTGGTCTGCATTAGGATTTCTAGCAATTCTTGATGTTTTTGTTCTATCAAGAACACCTTTTTTGCCAAAAGCTTCTCTAATTGCTGTAATTGTGTCTTTAGCTTCAAATCCAAGACCTTGTCTGTCATCAACCATTTTTTGCTCAAATGCTTGTTTTACCTTTTGTTTTACATCATCTGTAATTACTACTTTCTTATTATTATCAGTTAATTTCTTTTGAACACTATCTAATATATCATCAATATTATTTGGTGTAACTTTGCTAATTCCTTCATTTGTCATATATGTTTTAACTGCTTCAGAAATAAATCTTGATGATACTCTCATTCGTTTTGCTTCACTAAATGCATCATCAATTGTATCATTAAATAGTTTTTGTTTATCTTCATCAGATAATCCTGTGTTATCAATGTTTTGTCTAATTGAATCCCTAATTCTATTAAGATCTTTCTCAATTTTTGCAACTTTCTTATAATCACCGAGTTTCTTTTTCTCTTTCTCTTGAGCATCCCATTCTTTAAATGACGCTCTAGATTCTTTAGTAACTATATCTTCAATTGCATCTAAGCCAGTAATTTTTTCAAGTCCTCTTGTAACAGCTCCTCTACTTTCTCGCTTAGCATTTCCATATTCAACTCTTGCTTTAGTTTTCTTTTCATCAGCCTCTTGTAATATATGTAATTCTTCTGATTGTTCTTTTCTTCTTCTAGTTAATTCAAGCTTCATTTGAGATTTTATAGAATCCCTTTGTGCTTGAGTTGTTGCATTATGGTAATCTTCAATTAATGAATTGTATCTTTGTTGGAAATCAAACTCATTATTTGTATATTCTAATAAAGCTCTTTCATATTCCCTATCTGCTTTTTGTACCTTTGTTTTTGCTTTATCAACAGAACCATAATATCTGCTAACTTTTCTTTCAATTTCAGGTGTTCTATATCCTTTTATTGTATTTCTAGATTTATAGTACATAGTCAAACCTGCTGATGGATTTGCTATTGCCATTGGAATTGCCGCGACAGTACCAAATGCTCCAATAGCCAAATCTGAAGCTGTTTTGAATTTTCTTGTAAATTTCTGTTTTTTGATTTTTTTAGCAGCTTGAATTTCAGAATAATATTTTTTCTTGAATTCATAACTCAAATCCTTATCTCTAAGCATAGAGTATTTGCTTTTTGGTAATCTTCCAACTGTCTTTCCTAAAATTGCAAATTTTATTTTGTTAAAGTCTTTTTCTGCATCTTTAATATTATCTGCACCATTAAAGATATCAATACCTCTTCTAAGAATACTATTTCTTCCTACAAGAGCACCTTTAGTTAAATTAATAGTACCTTTTGTAACAGTATAAATTGGCAAGAATTTTTTGAATACTTCACCCCAAGACTCAGGATTATTAACATCTGCTAATGAGCCAGCTTTATCAAGTCCAAATATTTTTATAATTATTTTATCTGCTTGTAACATAAAGTTTAATACAACTACTGCAATTAATGCACCACCAACACTTTGTTGTGAAACTGATAATGCAATTGATATAAATAATACATATAAGAATGCATGAACAGTTTGTAATAAAACATTAAATGCAAAGTCTTTTGCCCATTTATTAATTGATTTTGTACCTTTTCCTAATAAGCTATCTATTGCATATTTTACTCCCATAATCGTTCCACTTAAAGCTAATATATATATTGTTAAATACCTTTTAAAATATATTAGTAAAAATCTAATCATTAGATAAATAAGATATAAATATACTACTGTTGCTGGTATACTTTCTTTCCAGTTAAACGCATATGCTTTGATTCTTATTGCATCATAAAGATTTAATTCTTCTTGTTTTTCACTTTGTTCTATTAGAGTACTAACCTCTCTACTTGCTGCGCCTTGTGACCATTTATTACATGTTTCAACAAAATAATCATTTATCATAAACATTGCATACATAAAGAAATGTACAAATAATACTACACAAAATGCAAATACCCATGATGTAAGAAATTTCTTATAATCTGCTTTCTTAGAGGCTGATGTTGTTATAGCAATTTTAATTCCAACACCAATTAATATAAATAACATTAATGCTATTGAAATGCTTCTTATTGTAACATACATTGTACTTAAATTTCTTCTTAATACATAAACTACATTATCTGTGTCTAAAACATCTTTTGTTCTGTCTTCGCCTAATCTTAAAGGACCACTTATTTCAGCCTTTTTAGTTAATTTTCTACCACCAGCTTCTTCTGTTTGGAAGAAGTTTGCATCTAAGATTGGAATTCTATTAAAGAAAATACTTTCTACTGTTACCCTGTCGCCAGTTGCTGATATTGCACTTGTTCCAAAAACAGCATCCCAACCAGCACTTTCATTATTACCACTTAATCCTAAAACAACATGTTGTATTAAGTTTTCAAATAAGTTTGCCCATCCTACAATTTGCATTCTTACAATATAAACAATGATATTTATTATAAGATTTACAAGTTGTGATAATTTATCAAATATCCATTTAAATCCACTAAAGCTAGTTTCATATAATTGAATATCAGACGGAATTCCTTCATAATCAGCTTTTGAATAATATCCTTTTCCATTAAAGAATAAATTTGCAGCTTCTTCATCAATATTTTCTGCATATTCTTTTTTGATTCTATAAATTTGTGTTATTCCATATTCTGGCATAACAAAATTTGCATCATTTTCATTTGCTTGTTTTAAATTTCTTCTAATTCTTTGTAAATAATATTCTAAATATTCATATTTAATTGCTCCACTTGGTGCTACCTTTTCATCTTGTGTCGCATACATTATTTTAGTTCCACCAACATATAGTAAATATTCTTTTACATATTGTGTGCTCTTTGGTTTAAGAATTGTAGGTGCTGAGGCTTGTGCTTCTGAAGCTTTTGTTCCTGCTTCACCTTGTGTTCCTGAAGCTTGTGTTGCTGTTCCCTGTTCTCCTGCTCCTGATGTTTCATATTCTACTTTTGGATATTCTGCAACCAGAATATCCCCTGGTTTTATTCTTCCTTCAGAAATTAAGTTTGAAATATCTAATATATCTGTTGTATTATCATTTACAATATCTTTTAATTCTGGAATAGTATTTCTATCATCAAAATTTGATGTATTAATTCCTAAATTATCTCCTGCTCCAGAAAATACATCATAAATATTTCCTTTTAATATTGATTCTCTATATACAAATCCTATCCATGATTTGTTGTTCATTGTATATTTTTTTGAATCAGGATATATTGGGTCATAAGGGTTTACAGATTCATCATATTTTGTTCTAATTTTTCCACGAGTTGTTCTTCTTTTTGATTTTGTACTACTTGATGCAACATTATCAGGTGATATGAATGCTAGTGGATTCATAAAATATCCTATTCCACCTGGAATATATGGTGTTCCATCTTTCAATTCTGATGTGTATTTTTTGGCATCTGTTTCATTTGATACTTGAAAATCAATATGTAAATGTTTTCCAGTTGATCTACCTGTTGTACCCATTAAGCCTAAATATGTTCCTGCTTGAATGGTGTCTCCCACTCTGTTTAATATTTCGCTTGATACTTCTTGAAGATGCATATATCTGATAGTTATATCATCTGTTTCAATAATAACATGATTTCCCATTCCTCCATGGTCTCCACTATCTCCTGCACATGCAACTAACTTTCCTTCTGAAACAGAATAAACCTCATATGGATCACTTAGATTATTAGGTGCTAAATCTAGACCATTATGTCCTGGTGGAGCCCATAATCCTCCACCTGTATCTCCAACATTTCCTGTTATGGTATAATCCTCTCTATTCAATGGCCACCCAAAATCGCCATTAACACTTATAGACCTATTATCTCCATCATCAACAAAACTAACACTGCTCCAGTTATCATAAAAGTTTATAGCAAAGTTAGCAGCATAGTTTCCTGCTCTTTCTTTGTTTAATTTTCCTGGTTCTAAAGCATACGCAAATCCTGAAAAAAGGGTTGGAAGTAGCATACAAATAATTACCCATATAATGATTATTTTCTTTAATATGTTTTTCATTTGCATGTTCCTCCTTTCTTTTTTCTTTATTTTTTATCTTTAACTAATAATTTTATATAATAATTTAATATATCTTTTTAAGTATTCTTAATCTTTTTTAATCTAAATTCACTTCCATAGAAGTTCTATCATAATTCAAATAATTACCATAAACACTTGTTAATCTAAAATCGCCTTCACCTGTTTTTAATGTTTTATATGCTCTATCTTTTGCATTATAAACATATATTCCTCTGTTTTTTATTGAATAGATGAAATTATAATCATCAAACCATATTCCACTTGTAATCATTTCCCTTAATTCTGAATTTGGATATTGATTATCAATTGAAATAAAACGAATTTTATAACTTGTATCATTATCATCTACTGATGTTCTATTTGTTTTAAATAGTGCACTTGTATTTGAAACAACACCTGATTGTGAATAATTATTATTCTTGCTAGAATCATCTAAAGTATTTACTCTGTTTTTTTCTGTTTCGAAAACTAAATCAGTATTTTCTATAAATACATGTCCTGGTAAAATTATATTGTTATTTATAATTTCCTCTAAAGTCTGATTTCCGTAGTAATTTTCCCTTGTAATTATTATAAACTATAACACCTTTTTTAGTTGTTGAGTCATATTTTACAGCTAACCCTTTTAGTGTGTATTGAAGCTTAACATTGTTTTCATCAAAATCATAAATATCATAATCTTTCCAGATGTTTTTTATGGCGTCTACAAATACTTTTTCATTGCTATTTTCCACATTTTTTTCACTTATTGCTTTTGCAATCTCGTCTGTTTCATATTGTTCAACCGGATAAATAGATACTTGATTATTATAGAAAAATGCATATATATCTTTTCCCTTATAACCAATTAATGAGCCTTCATCAAATGTAGGTTTCCCTAGTGAATTTTTTATTTCTTCTATTGTTGATTTTGTATTTAAATTATTAATAATATTATTTTGATATTTGTTATTGAACACTATATTAAATACTTTTCCAGCAACAACTCTAACTTCGATTCCTTCATCAAAATAAATATTATAATTTCTGTAAAAACTTTCTTGCGTTCCAAAATTTACTTTGTCTGATTTCCAATTATTTGCAATTAATTCATTAATAATTTGTGAGCTAATTTCAAATTCTGTTATTTCTGCTCCTTTAAATTCATTTGCCTTTAATTCATTTATTTGTTGTTTTCTTTCAGCTAACTCAAAATAGTTCTCAATATTATTAATATAATACTTTTCAATTAATTGTTTTTCTTCATTACAAGTAACTAAAATACTAGTTTGATTTTTTTCATCAATAATAACAAAGTTTTTGTATTTTAGAACGTATGCAGAAAATTGTATTAGGTTTTCTACAAAGTTTTTATAATTACCATTTTCATCATCTACTTTAACAGGAAGCTCCATATAAACATCATATTTTACATTGTCTCTTTTTGAGTCTTGTTGTTTTATAAGCTTACAGTTAAGGTATAATGCAACTTCATCAAGATTTCGAAAATCTGTGATTGCTGAATATTGCCTTACTCTTTCTGTTTCCTGCCTAATAAATTCTTTTCTTTTTTTATCATTGTGTACGTTAATTGCTATAATGGTAATTAAAAATAATAATATAATAATTGAAATAATAATAAATGTTTTTTTATGATTTTTTATTTTTTCTTTTACATTTCTTATTATCATTTTTAATTATCATCTCCTTGCTTTTATTTTGATAATCTTATACTTAGGCTTTTCCATTTTGAAATGGAAAAGCTAAGTATTATTATTTGAACATTATTGTTTAGTTTTTATACAAAAGGTATTTCAGTTTCAGCCATTCCTTTATCCTTTATGTCAAAAATCTTTTTAGCAATCTTCTCTGCTCTTGACAATGCAGCGAAAAATATTAGTGCAAGTATTGGCTGACTTACTGCAATTGCTCCTGCTGTTGCTATAAATACAACATACAAAACAGCATGTATTAACTGAATTGCTGATTTCACAGAAATTTCTTTAATAAAATTACCAAAAGCTTGTGCTTTACTATCACCAATTTTATCAATCGAATATGTGATTGTTACTAATGGTGCAACTACAACTAAGAAATTTACTTCTATTGTTCTATGTAAATAATAAAGGAAAAATTTTGCCTGGTACCATGTAAAAATATATATTATTACAACTGTTGTAAATATATTATATCCCATGTTTCCACCTGTTAAATTTTCTATTGCTCCTTTATAAATTTGTTCTTCAAATCCCGCTATTTTCCATGCTTTCGCAACACTATCTACTAATTCAAATCCTTTTTGCAAGACAAATGATATTGTAATTATTAATAAATGTAATGCAAAAACAAGTATTATTGATGAAACCCAACTTATTAACATTTTTTTGTATTTTGCCTGATCAGATGAAACTGTACTTACAGCCATTCGTATTCCTATATAAACTAATACTAATAAACTTATTGCAATACTAAGATTTCTAGTATAATTATAAAACTTTAAAACATGTGTTGTTATAAATTGAAATAAGTTTTTTGATTCACCTGCATTTTTAGGTATATCAGTATAGTTTAGATTAAATATATCATAATGTCCCATTACAGTATCATAAATTGTAAATCTCTTTAGGTCTTCATCTGTTGATGTTGTTTCTACAAATTTATTCATAACTAAGTTGAAAAATTGCGGAATTGCAGAAAGAACAGTAGCAACATTTATAGTAGTACTAGCTTGTGTATATGTTTGCCCAGTTATTCCAGTTGTAGTTTTCTTGCCATCTGAATTTTCTATCTCTACTGTTCCATCTTGCTGAGCTGTTTGTACTGTTGTAGTAATAACATAATCAGGCTCTTCTGCGAAACTTGGAATCGATATTAAATTAATTAAAAATATAACAATCAAAGTTATAGTTATAGTTTTTTTCATTTAATTAATCCTACTTTCTTTTTGCTATTTCATTTAAGTTTGTTTCAATAAATTCAAGTTCCTTTTTAGTAACATTAATTGAAATTATTGCAGTATCTTCACCTACTTTTAACAAACCTTCACCTCTTGTACATGTTGTTAAGAAGTTTGCTTCTCCTTCACTTAATTTAAATACTTCTTTAATATATTCTATTTCTGATTTATCTTGTGCTAAGAATAGTTTTGTATCTGATGATGTTAAAACTACTTGAACTTCTTGTTTCTCATAGAAGTCTTGGAATTTTTGTGAAATAACTGCTAGAGAAACGTTTCTTTTTCTGGCACGTCTTGCCATTGTATTTAAGAAATCTACAGCTTCAGGGTATGGTAAAAGCATCCATGCTTCATCAACTAAAACCCTTTTCTTAGCTGCTTTTTCTTTGTCTTCACTGTTTTTCTTTACATATTTTTCCCAAACCCATGAAAGTAATATTTGTTGTGCAAGTGGTCTTGCAAATCTTTCTTCAAGTTGAGATATATCTAAGTTGATAAATGGTATATCTTCTAATAATTCGAATGTAGATTGTCCATCAAAATATGCCATTTGTCCACCAAGTTCTCTTACATATTGTCTCATAACTTTAACTAAGTAACTGTAGTGGAATCTATAATCAGGGTTTCTATTTTCTTTGGCTTTTTGAACCAATCTTTTATACCATGAACCAATTGTTGGCATTTCTTTTCTTTGTCTTCCTAAGTAATTATCTTCCATTACTCTTTCATTTCTTTTAACATAAATACTGTTAACATCGCTTGTAATATTATATGCTTCATATTCTTCTGCAACAGATTCAGCTATAATTTGTTTTGTAAGCTCATTTACTTCTGAACTTCTTGTACTACCTCTAGCCATTGTTACTAATGCTTGTGTAACATCCTCAATTTTATTTTCAACATTTAGTACTGCTCTTTCTTTACCTGTAATTTCATCTTTTACAAGCTCTGGTTCAATATCAAATAAATTGATAATTGTGTTTGAGTTAGGGCTAATTACAACATTAACTCCACCTAAGGCTTCAGCAACTAGTCCATATTCACCTTCAGCATCTAGTGCTAAACTTTCAATTCCCATAAGAACTGATGAACGTGCTGTTAATGTTTTGATTGCAACAGATTTACCAGCACCAGATTTACCGAAAATAACCATGTTATAGTTATTTAATGATTTACTGAAGTTATCATATAAAATTGGTAATCCAGTTTGTCTGTTAAATCCTAAAGGTATTCCATTTTCATGTCCTATATCTGAATTAAAAAATGGGAATACTGTTGCCATTGAATTACGGTCAAAAGTATGTGCTTTGTTTAATCTGTTGTCAACATAAGGCATATTTGAGTTATACGCATCTTCTTGCATTGCCCATGCTGGCTTAATTCCTATTAAGGTTTTAGCCATTTCTGTTGATAATAATTCTGTTTGTTTATCTAAGTCTTCTAAGTTATATGCAAATAATGTACATATTACAGAAGATTCATACAATTTATTAAATCCACCTGCAATCGAATCTCTTAGTTCTTCTGCTTCCATTCTTTTTTGTGCTAAAATTCTTTCTCTGTTTATATCTCCTCTTTCTGCAGCAACAATTCTTTCTGATTCAATTTCATTAATTCTTCTATTTAAATCTGTTTGTGAAGTATTTTCAGTAATTGGTTTGATAAATACTGAAATATTTGCATCACCAAATGTATACATGCTTCTTAAAAACTCTGGGAATGTACACATTCTTGGCATTGATGAAATTATCATACTACGTGCATATTTTGTAGTACTTGCCACAATTTCCAAATGGTTTGTGTGTGTTGCATCAACACCTGCTGGTGCAATAATATCTTTAAGACCTTTTTGATTTCTCTTTAAGATACTATTTTCATCTTCAGCTTTTATTTTTTTATCAACAATTTTATTGTCATTTTGTTTTTTATTAAAAATTCCCATCGACCTTTTCTCCTCTCATAATACTTTAGCTTTATTCAGCTGTTTTGTTAGATTTTCTTCTTGTTACTAAATCATCATCTTGTGATTGTGGTCGTGTTCTTCTTCTGGCTTCCCCTGCTGCTGCTCTTCTAGCTGCCAATCTTCTTGCAGCCAATCTTCTTGCAGCTAGTCTTCTTTCTTCTTCTGTTCTTGGTTGTTTTGCTGCTCTTGATTTTTCTGCATTTTTTAAATCTCTTTCTACTTGTTCTGTTATAAAATCATCATCGTTTTCGTCTATTTTTGCTCTTGAAGTGCTTTTTCTTGCTGATGCTTCACCACTTTTTTTGTCTCTTAATTTTGTAATATCTGTTTTATCTATTTGTCTTTTTGTTTCTTCATAAAGCTCATCTGTCATTTCTCCTCTATATCTTTCAACATATGCTTGAGCTCTTCTTTTAATTTCTTCTCTGTTTTCTTGTCTTAGTCTTAAAATATCATTTGCTTTTGTAATACTATTTGCTGTTAAATCAATTGCTTCTTTTTCAACTTTTTCTTCTATCATTTCTTTTTGTTTTTCCATTACATCTTTTGCTGTATTATATAAGCTATCATATTGTGCTTCAACAGCTCTTCTTATGCTAATTAATTCAGAGTCATCTCTGTTATATGCAACATATAATAATTCAGCAAGTTCTTCAGAAGACATAACTCTTGAAGTTACACCAGAAGATGCTAAAGCTCTGCTTATTGTTTGTGCTCTTGTATATAATTCAGAAAATGCAATATTATCAACTTCTTCTTTTGAATAATTTGAAATTTGTCCTCCAAATTCTGATGTATAATATGCAACAGCAACATATGTATTTTGTTGTAATACATTTCTATTTTGGCTTAATCTTGCAACATAACTTGTTATATCTAATCCATATTCTAAGATATTTAATTTTCTTCTTCTTTCAAATTCAAGTTTTCTTACAACATCTAATCTTCCATTTGAAGATTCTTTTCTGATTTGATTATCTAATTTTGTTATCTCATCTTTTACTTCATTTACTTTAGCTTCATATCTATCAATGCTATCTCTTAAGTTTAAGCTTCTTGATTGAATATATAGTTGAACAGGAAATCTTAAAGTATTTAAGAATTGGATAAATCCGCTTTCAACAGCCATTTTTTCTTCTTCGCCTAATAAGTCAAAGTTGATACCTTTACATTGTAAAACCATTACATATTGAGTTCTGTTTTTTCTTACAATCATGCTATCAACAATATCATCGAATGCTAAGAATTTAGACATTGATTCAATTCCCTGTAATCTAGTTTGAGATTCTGTAGGTTTATTTGTTTTCTTTTCACCTGATTTTGATGAACTGATTTTGTCTTTTTGGTTATCTCTATACCATACATAAGCTAGAACCGCAACAACTGCGATAGCAAGAATAACACATATTGCAATTATAACATAAATTATTGTTTGTAAACCGTTATCCATCTATTTATCCTCCTTTGTATATGAATATACTTTTTTATTTGTTTTAAATTTTATAAATCTAAGGAATATTTCGTCCATTGAATCTCCTTCGATGTTTTTTGTAAACTCCCATCCACTTATTTTTGGAATTTTGAAAGTTCCGAATCCATATCCTAGTAATGCTAGAAGTGCAAGTATAATTACCCCAACCACAGTCATTTGTAATGCTTGGAAAATCAGGAAGCATATTACCCCAATCCCTCCGAATATGGCTGTTGTGATTAATGATTTTACTGTGAAAATCATTAAAATTCTGGTTTCACCTCTTAAATCTTTTGGTATATAATGTGTTGACATTTATATCCCTCCTTCTTACGTTCTTTTGAGTTCACTTTGATTTATGTTTAATTTGACTACACTGTTATTAGCTAAACATAAAGTTTATATTTTCAGCCTATAAGTTATTTTCAACATGTGTCATTATTCCTCTTACAAGATTCCAAATTCCAACTGCTCCAAATATTACAACAATTGAAATAACTAAGCCTACAAGTTGTTGTTTCAATTTAGCTTGTTTATCAGGTGTTGCAGTAATCCATTTTACAGCCATAATTACAGTAACTATCAATATTGTTGCAATACCAATTGATACTAAGATTTGACCAATTCCTATGAAATCATCAACAAAGCTTTCTACTGATGTTCCTGATGCTTGCTGTTGTTTTCCAATGTTTAACCAGTTTTTCCCTGCATTAAAAATATTTTGTGATGTTGATGTTGCAGCATATGTTTGTGTTTTGAATAAAAATCCAATTAACAAAACAACTGCTATAGCAATTACTTTTAAACATTTTCCTAATTTCTTCATTTCCTCATTTTCCTTTCGCACTAATATTTTATTTTCTTATATTTATTATAAATACTGTCAAGTTTTTTTTCAACAAAAAAAACCTTTAAAATGCATATTTTACAAAATTTAATATAACTGTAACATTGCTTAAAAAAGCCATTTTTTATAGTCCCTACGGAAATTAGGGTTTCTAAAAATACGTCTTATTTTTCGATATAATCTTTCGTAAATTATTTCATTTTTTCTTAGGGGTACTTGAATTTATAAATCATAAAGAACAAAAAAATCACAATTTGCTTTTCTGGAAAGCTGAATTTGTGATTAATAATCTTTTTTACATTTGTTTATAATTGATATTTTATATATTAAAAATTATGATTCAAATCTATTATAATATATTTCAATGAAATTATATTTTTATTTTACTTTTATTTAAAAGTAATATTTTCAGCTTTTTTATGCATATATTATATATTTTTTTGTCGAATTTGTCAATACTTTAGAGAGGACCTAAACAATATTCGTTGCAGTTTAACACTTATGTCTTTTGAGTAGCCCAAACGCTTGAATTATGTAGTAACACATCAAAAACTGGCTATTATAAAAAAAGCACATCATTAAAATAGCTACTAGCTACTAAAATGATGTGTTTTTTGCATACTATTTGCGAATAAAGATGGAGATTATAATCACCGATACTAACACAAATCCGAAAATTGTTAGTTTTAGTATTAAAAGAATTACAGCTAATATCAGTAATGTTAAAGATACATTTCTAATCTGAAGTAATATACCGTCAATTATTGCTTCTCTAGCATCGAAAGAATATACGTTATATCCTGCTATAATATTAGCCACATCCAGTATTACTAAAATAACAAATAATATTGCGGTTTTGTAGAAAATCGGCATTTCATTCGTAATATTGTTATACATTTTCGCAATTGTTAATACATTGATTATTACATATATCAGCCGAATAAAATTTATTATTGGCTCATCATATAGTTCTTCATAGCGTTTGTCAGCATTTTCCTTAAAAAATGCTATACTGCCAACCTTGAACAATAGGTATGTAACAATGCACATTAACAATACTGCCCGAAAAGCATCAAACATCTTGTTTACAATATCCAAATGAAAAACAGGCATTAGCTTCGCAAAAATAGTTACAAATAAAGTTGTTAACATATGCTTTCACTCCTTAATTAAGTTATGTGGTTTGTAACGAACTTCTAACTATATTTTACCATCTTATGTCAATTATGTCAAAATTGGAGCCAGAGGGGACGGGGCAAATCAAAGCCAGAGGGAAGCCAGAGTGGACGGGGCAAATTGGCACGATTTAAATCGTGCCAATTTGCCCCGTCCCCTCTGGCTTCCCTCTGGCTTTGATTTGCCTCACTAAATTATTCAATTCCTAAATATTCGTTATAAGTAACTTCTCTATCCACAACCTTATCTTTCTTAATGTCAATAACCCTATTTGCAACTGTTTCCATTAATTGATGGTCGTGTGATGTAAATATCATATTTCCTGGGAATTTCATCATTCCATTATTTAATGCTGTTATGCTTTCCATATCTAAGTGGTTTGTTGGTTCATCAAATGTTAGGAAATTAGCTCCTGAAAGCATTATTTTAGCTAATACACATCTAACCTTTTCTCCTCCTGATAAAACCTTAACATTTTTAAGTGCTTCTTCACCTGAGAACAACATTCTTCCTAAAAAGCTTCTTACATATGTTTCATCTGGATCTTTAGAATACTTACGAAGCCAATCTGTAATAGATTCATCTTCTTCAAATAAATAACTGTTATCCTTAGGGAAATATGCGTTTGAAATTGTTGTTCCCCATACTAATTCACCTTCATCTGGTTCTAATTCACCAGCAATTATTTGGAATAAAACTGTTTTTGCTATTTCATTATCAGCAAGTAATGCAATTTTATCACCTGATTTTACTGTAAATGAAACATTGTCTAGTAATTTTTCTCCATTAACTGTTTTTGAAATATTTTTTACTTGTAAAATATCTTTTCCCGGCTCTCTATCTGGCTTAAAATCAATATATGGATATTTTCTATTAGATGGTTTGATTTCATCTAATTCAATTTTTTCCAATGATTTTTTTCTTGATGTAGCTTGTTTAGATTTTGAAGCATTTGCACTAAACCTTGCAATAAAGTCTTGTAATTCTTTAATTTTTTCTTCTTTCTTTTTATTAGCTTCTTTCATTTGTTTTAATGCTAATTGGCTTGATTCATACCAGAAATCATAGTTTCCAGGAAATACTTTGATTTTTCCAAAATCAACATCAGCAATATGTGTACAAACTTTATTTAAGAAATATCTATCATGTGATACAACAATTACAGTGTTTTCAAAATTAATTAAAAATTCCTCTAACCATGAAATTGTTTTTAAGTCTAAGTCGTTTGTAGGCTCATCTAGCAATAATATATCTGGGTTTCCAAATAATGCTTGTGCTAATAAAACCTTAACTTTTTCTTTTGCTTCTAATTCACTCATTAATTTATAGTGATTTTCTGTTTCAATTCCTAAGTTGTTTAATAATTGTGCTGCATCTGATTCTGCATTCCATCCATCTAATTCAGCAAATTTTTCTTCTAATTTTGCTGCTTTCATGCCATCTTCTTCTGAAAAATCAGGTTTTGCATATATCTCGTTTTTCTCTTTCATAATACTATATAACTCTTGATTTCCCATTATAACAGTATCTAAAACTGTATATTCTTCATAAGCAAAGTGGTCTTGTTTTAAAACAGATAATCTTTCTGTTTTTTCTTTAGTAACTTCACCTTTACTTGGCTCAATCTCTCCTGATAAAACTTTTAAAAATGTTGATTTACCAGCTCCGTTTGCACCTATAATTCCATAACAGCACCCTTTGTTAAACTTTATATTAACATCTTCAAATAAAGTTCTTTTTCCAAATCTAACTGTTACACCAATTGCATTTAACATATTACTTCCTCCTTAAATGAAACATTTGGGGACGGTCTTATTTTGTTTCATTTTTTCATTATAAAAAATATAAAATCATGAAAAACATTCTTCTTTAATTCTATACAACTACAACCTTCCAAAATTGTTTCGTTATAAATCTTGCAATATTATACATTAATTTTTACAATTTGTCCACATTTTTTTAAATTACCCCTTGACACCTGCAAAAAAATGTGATATTATAACTTTCGTCATGGGTCAGTAGCTCAGTTGGATAGAGCATCGGCCTTCTAAGCCGAGGGTCGGGGGTTCGAATCCCTCCTGGCTCACCATAACAGTCTTATACGAACCTGTGTAAGACAAAAAAGACTTATACTTTTTCGTATAAGTCTTTTTTGTAACACATATATCTATTTGTCAAGCTTACATTATATATACTCAATTGGAACAAAATAATTTTTTTCATCTATAGCATGTATATCCTTGCATAAGCATATTACTATGCCATTTGGAGATTCAAGTTCAAATTTTTCTACAATATTAAAATTTTTAACCGCATCCTTTCCCGGATTAGCCCCTTTTTTTATTTCAACAGGATATATGCTATTCTCATTAACAACTAATAAATCAACCTCTTTACCATTATTATCCCTATAATAATATAAATGCATTCTTGGGTCTCTTGAATTATTTGTGTATGATTTTATTATTTCAGAAATAACATATGTTTCAAAAATTTGTCCACTAAAGCTACTTTTTTCCAAGGTTTCTGGAGTTAAGTATCCAGCCAAATAACAAGCTAGTCCTGTGTCCATGAAATAAATCTTAGGTCTTTTTATTACTCTTGATACAGCGTTGTTTGAATATGGTTGTAGCAAATATACTAAAAATGTATTTCTTAATATGGACATCCATTCATCAACTGTTTTATTATCTATTCCTATATCTTTTCCTATATCACTGGCATTATATTCTTGACCTGTTCTAGCAGCAACCGCTGAAATAAATTTTAAAAATTTAACCTCATCTTTTATATTTACTAAATCCCTTATATCTCTTTCAATATATGTCTTTATATATGCAGAATAAAAATTTTCTAAATTGTTTTCTTGTCCATTATACAAAATAGGATAACTTCCCTTTAATATTCTTTGAAAAATTTTTCCTACGGGTTCATAAGCAATTTTCTCTTTCTTTTTTATCATTTTAATATCTGGAACAAAACATTCCTCATTAGAATTATTTATTTCTCTTGTAGATAATGGGTTTAGTTCTAAAATTCCTATTCTACCAGCCAATGATTCTGATACGCTTTTCATAGTTTGAAATACTTGAGAACCTGTTAAATAATACATTGTTTTTACCTTTTTTCCATTTTCAAACATCTCATTTTTTCTTGCTTCATCAACCTCAATTTTTATATATGATAATAAATTTGGTGCATATTGAAATTCATCTATTATTAGAGGTGTTTCATGTGTTCTCAAAAAATTTTCAGGATCTTCGATTGCATTTGCACGCTCTATAATATTATCTAGCGTAACATAATTTATTTTTTCTTTGCTAGAATTTTTTATATATTCTAATAACGTACTCTTTCCAGTTTGTCTTGCACCTGTTACCAGTATTACAGGAAAATTTCCATTCATTTCTTTAAACTTTACTTGAATACTTCTATTAATATATTTCATCTATCTAACCCCCTTTTATACATTTTTGGATTTCTATTCCTAATTTGTATAAATTATATCATGTTATTTTCTCATTTTCAAGATATTATATGAAATATTTTTTAATTCATTCAATATTCCTATATTTTTATAGCAAATCCGCTAAAAAAGTATATATTTTTGTATTTATAAAGTTTCAGCTCACCATAAAGTTATACGTTTACGTGTAACTTTTTTGCATAATCGAGTAGAGAATAAATAATTATTTTATTTATTCCCTCTCACACCACCGTA
>CAMEHU010000036.1 GCA_945917765.1 uncultured Lachnospiraceae bacterium
TGTCTAAAAATATTGAAATCTAAGGAAATCCCCAGTTTAAAAAACTCATACAAATAGTTCGTCACATTTGCAATTAACATAAAAAAGTGATATAATATAAGTATCATATATGTATAACGCTACTTATACAGAAAATAAGTTATTAATAATTTTCTGGAGGGGTAGCGTAACCTCCAGAGCATATTACTTAGGAGGTAATAATATGATCGGATTCGGAAAGTACACAAAAAAGGCAGAGCATGTATCAATCACAAGTCTTTCAGATAATAGGCTTGTACAGATTAACTCACAGGAAGATGGTTTCTTTGACGCAGTGATTAATTTCAAGTCAACAAACAGTGACATCAATGCGTTTATTGAGGCTATATCCGAAGTGAAAGCTGCTAAGCTTGAACCTTTTTATAAGCCAATATATGATCCATCAGAAGATGGTAATATAATAACTTATCAAAAAGGCAAGAAACCTGCAGTAGGTTACTCCTACAACTGGTGGGTTGAAACCGCATCAAAGATGTCGGCAGTCGATGGTAGACATTGGCACCTTGCAACGGAGTATCAGTATTATGCCTTTTTGGTATGGCTGATTAATCAGTTGGTAAAGGGCGGTAAATCTGTTGATGTTGCTATTAAAATGGTAGTACTTGACTCGAAAGAGTTAGGACATTACTACGATTCGGAGAATTCAACGGAAGGTGAAGATTTTGAGGATACAGGATCAAGATGTGTCTGCGGGGTTTATGATCTTGCAAATACATATAAAATTCTGAGCTGCTCAAATAAAGAAGCTGGAGGCTTTTGGTTTGGTGGTGGCGGTTACAATTACTATGGTTGCAGCTATCCGCTCGCCTTCCTCTGCCGTTGTACTAGTGTAGTTTATGACGGCAGTAATAGCGTAGGTCTGCTTGTGCTTTAAGTAGCACTGCCCACTGAAAAAGAATCCAAAGAGTATGGGACTTGCTTTGCAGGTCCTATATTTATGTATGTAGAAAGGAAAGAAAAATGGAAACAAATAATCAATTAGTAATAATAAGAAAAATAGAAAAATATATTGAGTATATGCTTACAATTTTAATTAAGTTGCCAAGAACAGAAAAGTTTAGCGTTGGTACTGAAATAAAAACAAGTATGTATGACATGTTAAAAAATATATTGTTTGCAACAAAAATAGAAAAAAAGAAAAGATTAGAATATTATAATATTGTCGACAGTAATATTTATTATCAAAGAATTTGTATAAGAATTATGTATAATAATAAATGGATAGATATGCAAAAATATAAACATAGTAATGAATTGTTATCTGAGATTGGAAAAATGTTAGGTGGCTTAATTAAGTCTTTAGGTACTAGAGAAAATGCCTAAGACAGTGAGGAATGTGTATGATAGTTGTTTATCATTTGAAGAATTATTAAAAGCACATAAAATGGCTAGAAGGGGTAAAAGGGAAAAGGTAGAAGTTATTATTTTTGAACTTAATCTAGAAAGTGAACTATTAAAATTAGTTGATGAGCTAAAACATGGAAAATATAAAACAGGTAAATATAGAACTTTTAAAATATATGAACCAAAAGAAAGAGTTATACAAGCTCTACCATATAGGGATAGAGTAGTTCATCAATGGTATGTTGAAAATTTTATGAAACCATATTTTGTTCCACAGTTTATTGAAACAAGTTATGCAGGTATTATAAATAGAGGAATGCATAAAGCTGCAAAAAATGTAAAAACAGCGATGTTAAAATTAAACAAAGAGTTAGAAGAGTATTATATTTTGAAAATGGATGTTACCAAATATTTTGCTAATATTGATAAAAAAATTTTATGGGAAATACTTAAAAGAAAAATTAAAGATAAAAAGTTGCTATGGTTAACAAGAGAAATATTATTATCGACTGAAGGGATGAAGGGATTGCCATTAGGAAATTATACATCACAAATGTTTGCAAATATTTATTTAAATGAAATTGATCAATATGCAAAACATATGTTAAAGTGTAAGTATTATTATAGATATATGGATGATATTGTGATTTTGTGCAAAAATAAAGAAGAAGCAAAAGAGAGATTACAAAAATTAACCGTTTTTTTAGAAGAAAAACTAAAGTTAACGTTCAATTCTAAAACAAGAATTTTTAAAAATACTCAAGGCGTGAACTTCTGCGGATATAAAATTAATTCAAATGTAATTAAAATAAGAAATTCAAGTAAATATCGAATGAAAAGAAAATTAAAGGGATATACAAAATTATTAAAAAGTGGTAAAATTACATTGCCAGAAATCCAGAGAAGTATTGCTGGATGGCTTGGCTATGTAAAACATGCAGATTCAGATGGATTATTAAAAAGTATGTTTTATATAGAGGGATAAACTTGAAAGCTGGAGGCTTTTGGTTTGGTGGTGGCAATTACAATAACAATGGTAACAACAATCCGCTCGCCAACCTCAACCGTAATACTAATGTAGATAATGACAACAATAATAGCGTAGGTCTGCTTGTGCTCTAATACTAAATCAGATTATATGTTTTAAGGAATATATACAGTATTTGTATTAGTTATTAAAGGAAGTTTGTTCCGTCTTAAATGTAAATTTAAGTAAATATTTTTTTAAAGATTTGTGTGTTAGTAGTGAAAATGAATATATGCAAATCTTTTTACTTATTACAATAAATCGCAAAGAAAAATAATAATATATAATTAATAAATTATAATTAATGTAGATAATAAATTTCAAAATTGTTTCAAAAACCATTCATTGACTATCTAAAAATAAGATAGTATTATCTTAATATGAAAATATATATTAGGTGAGAGAGCTAAAGGTGGCTCTCTTTTTTGATGTCTTTAAATGTGAATAAAAGTATTTTTTGTTCATAGTAATTTTATATAAGACAATAATTTTTGTATTAAGAGAAAGGCGGTTTTATGATGGAAGGAGATTTTAAGATTAATTCATTTTTTGATGATAAGGGAGAAGAGATTGAAAGGTTATTAGCAAATTATCTTCTTTCAGTTGTTAAAACGGCTAATTTCCAAAGCTAACGCTTAAAATAGAAGTTTGAATTTATGTTTAAGTTGTTGCAAATTCTTTTAAACAACGGTACAATAGCATCATGAATTCAAATTGTTTTTTCAAGTGTGGAAGGAGGAAAAATGCTTGGAGAAATAATTAGAACAATATATAAAGTAGCCATTTATATAAGATTATCAAAAGAAGATGCAGATAAAGGCTTTGATGAAAGTGAAAGCATTACCAATCAAAAAATATTACTTTTGGAATATGTAAAAAAACTTGGACCAAATTACAATTTAGTAGATGTTTACATTGACCCAGGATATACAGGAACAAATTTTAATAGACCAGATTTTAAGAGAATGATAAACGATATAAATTTAGGAAAAGTAAATATGGTTGTTACAAAAGATTTATCTCGTTTAGGTCGTGATTATATAGAAACAGGAGAATATATTGAAAAATGGTTTCCTGAAAATAATGTAAGATATGTTTCTGTTACTGATGGAATTGACACATTTTCAGAAAATAATGGGAACAATGATATAGCTCCTTTTAAATCAATACTAAATGATATGTATTCGAAGGATTTGTCTAAAAAGATACGAACAGCCTTACATACTATGCAATCTCAAGGAAAATGGGTAGGTGGAAAAACGCCACTTGGTTATGCAAAAGATCCAAACGATAAAAATAAGCTTGTAATTTGTGAGGAAGAGGCAAAGATTGTAAGAAAGATTTTTGATATGGCATATTTAGGCAAAACTGTAGGAGCGATTAAAAATTATTTGAACGATAACAATATTCCTACTGCACATCAAATAAGATACAATGAATTTACATATTGGAGTAATAAAGCAATAAAAAGAATTATAACTAATCCAGTATATAAAGGAGTTACAGTTCAAAATAAAAGAAGTAGAATTAGCTATAAAAATAGAAAACTTCGTCCAAATCCGGAAGAACAATGGTATGTTGTAGAAAATACACATGAGCCAATTGTTCAAGCTTCAAAATTTGATGCTATACAAAAAATGCAAATAGCACAAAATTATACAAGGCTAGATAAGAAAAATTATTTTCTTTTAGATGGATTAATGGTTTGCTATGAATGTAAGCACAAGATAGGTGTAAAAAAAGATAGAAATAATTGGGGGATGATTTGTAGCTATTATCGTAGATTTTCAAAATTAAAAGTTTGCACTGCACATGGATTTAATTACACAAAGTTTGAAAATACTATACTTTTATATTTGAGAAATTTGTTTAAAGAGATAGATGAAGGAAAGATTGAGTTAAACATGAAGAATAGTAAATCTGTAGTTGATTATGGCGTATTACAAGATAAAATAAAAAAAGATATAATTATTATAAATGGTAATATAGATAAAATGTATATGGATAAACTTGAAAATAAGATAACAGAATCTATGTATGATAGATTATATAATAATCTTCAAGAAGATATTAAACAAAAAGAAAACGAGTATATGGAATTAGAAAAAATGAAAAATGATGCAGCTGGAAGCAATGATGAAGAGATTAAAAGGTTAATAAAAGAATACTTATCGTTAGAAAAGCCAACACCAGAACTTATGAAACTACTAATAAATAGAATTGAAGTTCATCAAAATAAAGAAATAGATATATACTTTAATTTTAGAAAATTAAATGAAGTTAAGAAAAATTACACTCTAAATTAACCTCAACCAGAAGGAATGGCAGTAGGTGTAAGTTTTGCAGCTTTTTTAGCTGGAAATGCTGGTGTTGAATTATTTGAAGCGATGTTGTTAGCAATAGGAATCGCAATTCAAAATATACCTGAAGGAGCAATAATATCTATGCCCTTAAAAATGGAAGGTGTTAGCAGAGCAAAAGCATTTTTATATGGAGTTTTATCTGGAATAGTAGAACCAATTGCAGCAATAATAACTATAATGATGCTAAATATTGTTGTGCCTATATTACCATATTTATTGTCATTTGCAGCAGGTGCTATGATTTATGTTGTAGTTGAAGAATTAATTCCAGAAGTTCATTGTGGTAAAAAAACAGCTTTAGGTGTTATAGGTTTTACAATTGGATTTGCAGTTATGATGGTTTTGGATATTGCTTTAGGATGAATTGGGGACGTGTACCAGCTGTGCATTTTGCACAGCTGGTACACGTCCCCAATTGAGCAAATTTTAATTTTTTTTTACAAACTAATGCATTTTTTTTAAAATTATATTATAATCATAATTGAAAATGGTTATAGATACCAAAAATCTAAATTTATGTGTAAAAAGGAAGAGGAAAAATGGAAAAAGTAAGAGGATTTGAAATAGCAAGAGGCTGGGAAGACAAAGGTATCAACTTACCAATTAGAAAGACAAAGTATTCAGCTGGATATGATGTTGAAGCGGCAGAAGATACTGTTATCCCAAGTTTTAAAAAAGGAGATGCACCAACATTAATCAAAACAGGAATTAAAGCATATATGCAAGATGATGAAGTATTAATGTTATATAATAGAAGTTCTAACCCAAAGAAAAAAGGCTTAATATTAGCAAATAGTGTGGGTGTTGTTGATAAAGATTATTATGGAAATCCAGATAATGATGGACATATAATGTTTGCATTTTATAATATAAAAGATGAAGATATTACAATCAAAAAAGGCGAAGCTATTGGACAAGCAGTGTTCCAAAAATATTTCGTCGCAGATGGAGATATTGCTGAAGGAGAAAGAGTTGGAGGGTTTGGTTCAACTTCTAAATAAAAGTTGCTAAGGCATAAGGTAATATAGTTTATTAGATGATTTAACAATGATTAATCTATCAAATTTTTTCGATAAAAAAATGGTAAAAGCTTTGACTTTTACCATTTTTTATGATATAATAATAACTGTAGTTAAGAAGAAAAATAACCTTTATTGACTCATAAAAAATGCTAATTGAAAGGAAGTGTCTTACATGTTTAATGTAGGTGATAAAATAGTATATCCTATGCATGGTGCAGGGACAATACATGCAATAGAAAAAAAGAATATTTTAAATGAGGAACAAGATTATTACATCATTTCAATGCCAGGAGAAGTAAAGGTAATGGTACCAACACAAAAAGCAGAAGAAATTGGTGTAAGAAGTATTATAGATAAAAATGATGTTTCAAAAGTTTTAAACATATTAGAAGAAGACGAAACAGAAATGTCAGATAATTGGAATAAAAGATATAGAGATAATATGGACAAGATGAAAAGCGGAGACATATATGAAGTTGCTGATGTTGTTAGAAATTTAAGTTTCAAACAAAAAGAAAAAGGATTATCTACTGGAGAGAAAAAGATGTTGAATAATGCTAAACAAATTTTAGTAAGTGAATTAGTTTTAGCAGAGCATGTATCACAAGCAGAGATTGAAAAAATTGTTGAAAATAAAATCAATGTTTCATTTGAAGAAAATAGATTACATGAAAATCATGTACAAGAAATTGGAAGTAATATAGTAAGTAAATTTATTCCATTTGATAGTACAGGAACATCTGAAAATTAGTAAAAATGAAAAGCGGAAAATTAAAATTTCTGCTTTTTTTGTCGAATAAGAAAATTTTATTAGTAATACCAAACAAGAAATACATTATTTTACATAAATCAAGAATTTATGTAAAATAATGTGCAGGATTTATAAAATTTACGTCGAATAATATAATAGATGTTTTCAATTTCAAAAATTGAAAAAACTAAAGTTTATAGAAAGGAACCCAAAATGCCAAGATATAGTGATGAGCTTATAGATGAAATAAGAAACAGTAATGATATAGTAGATGTTATCTCTCAATATGTTAATTTAAAAAGAAGTGGGAGAAATTTTTTTGGTTTATGCCCTTTTCATAATGAGAAATCGCCATCATTTGCAGTATCACCAGATAAACAAATATTTCACTGCTTTGGATGTGGTGTAGGAGGAAATGTATTTCATTTTGTAAGCAAAATTGAAGGAATTGGGTTTAAAGAAACAGTTGAAATGTTAGCTAACAAAGCTAATATAACATTACCAACAATAGATAATGAACAAGATAACAAAACTGCATATATAAAATCGCGAGTGTATGAAATAAATAAACAAGCAGCACAATTTTATCATGAAAATTTATATAAACCAACTGCTAAAATTGCTCAGGAATATATAAAAAAGAGGAAGTTAGATAATAATACTTTAAAAACATTTTTAATAGGATATTCATGCAATTTCAATGAATTATATAAATTTTTAAAACAACAAGGCTTTACCGATGAAGAAGTATTAGCTTCAACATTAGTAAACAGAAATGATAAAGGTGAGTTTATAGATAGATTCAGAAAAAGGCTAATGTTTCCAATCCAAGATGAAAGAGGTAGAGTAATTGCATTTGGAGGAAGAATTTTAGAAGATAGTCAAATTAAGGATCCGTTAAGGCCACAAGCTAAATATATAAATTCATCTGAAAATATTGTGTATAGCAAAGGGAGACACTTATTTGGTTTATATGCAGCTAAAAAACAAAAACTAGATAAAATACTTATTGTTGAAGGATATATGGATGCTATATCACTTCATCAAAGAGGTATAACAAATGTTGTTGCATCATTAGGAACAGCTTTAACAGAAGCCCAAGGGAGATTATTAAGAAAAAATAGCGAACAAATAATAATAGGCTATGATTCAGATGGGGCAGGACAAGCTGCAACAATGAGAGGATTAGAAATTTTACAAAATCTAGGATGTGATATTAGAATTTTACAAATCGAAGGAGCAAAAGATCCTGATGAATATATTTTAAAATATGGACCAGAAAGACTTCAGAAATGTATTGACAATGCAATATCATTAGTCGAATATAAAGTAAAAATTCTAAAAAACAATTTGAACCTAGAACACCCAAATGACAAAATAAAATTCTTAACAGAAATTGCAAAAGAAATTGCAAAAATTGGAAGTGATATTGAAAAAGAAGTGTATGTTGATAAAATAGCACTTGATTATAAAATATCAAAAGAGGCAATATATGCAGAAATCAACAAATTGTTATATCAAAAAAGTCCAAATGATAAAAGCACACAAAGGCGAAATATTGTAAAACATGAAACTGTATCACATTTAAAATTAAACAATGACAATGTTACTAAAAAAGAAAATATGATAATTTATCTTCTTATAAACTATCCAAATGAGTCATATAATCTTTTAAAAGAGAAAATAAAGTATGAGGATATTAAAGATATACGTAATAAACAAATTATAAAAAAATTGTATGAAGAATTAGAAAAAGGTAATATTATTAATAATACGAATGTTTTAGATTTATTTGAAGATGAAGATATTATAAATTTTCTTACATGGGTAATGGCGTATGATTTCGAAATTGTTGAAGTAGACAAATGTATAGATGATATATTAAGCAACTATGAAAAAGATAAATTGATATCTATGAGAAATGAGATAGTGCAAACTCTTGATAATATGGATAATTTAACACAAGAAGAAATAGCTAGTTTGGAACAAAGTTTAAGTGAAATAATAATAAAATTAGCTAAAATGAAATAGGAGGTAGAATTAATGAAAAAATCTGAAAAAGATGAAATAGAGATGATACAAAAAGTTGAAATACCAAATGTAGTTGGAATGACCGAAGAAAAAGCTAAAAAACAATTGGATAGATTAGATGTTGTAATTAAATATGTTAATGATGAGAAAAAAGATAATGGTGTTGTAATTAGTCAAAGCATTAAGCCTAAAACACAAGTTGATGAGTATACTGAAATTAGATTAAGAATTAATCAAAAAGAAGAAAAAGACATATTAGAGAAAGAAAATGTAAAAAATATTATAAAAAAAGCACAAAAAGATGGAAAAATAACTTATGGTGAATTAGCTACACAATTAGGAGATGCTAATGCAGAACAAATAGAAGAAGTTTTTGATGAATTTGAAAATATAGGTGTAAATGTATTTAGTGATGAACTAGAAGAACCTAATTTCGAAGATTTAGAAGAAGTTGAAGAAATAAAATTAGAGGAAATTGATGTAACAAATTTTGAAGGTGTTAATGTTGATGACCCTGTTAGAATGTATTTAAGAGAGATAGGTAAAATTCCATTATTAACATATGAAGAAGAATTAGATTTAGCTCAAAAAGTTCTTGAAGGCGATGAAGATGCTAAACAAAAATTAGCAGAATCAAACTTGAGATTAGTTGTAAGTATAGCAAAAAAATATGTTGGTAGAGGAATGTTATTCTTAGACTTAATTCAAGAAGGAAATATGGGATTAATAAAAGCAGTTGAAAAATTTGATTATACAAAAGGATATAAATTCAGTACTTATGCAACATGGTGGATTAGACAAGCAATAACAAGAGCAATTGCAGACCAAGCAAGAACAATAAGAATTCCGGTTCACATGGTTGAGACAATTAATAAATTAATTCGTACCTCAAGAGACCTATTACAAAGATTAGGTAGAGAACCTACGCCAGAAGAAATATCAAAAGAAATAGAATTACCAGTTGAAAAAGTATTAGAAATTCAAAAAATTGCACAAGACCCTGTATCATTAGAAACACCAATAGGTGAAGAAGATGACAGTCATTTAGGTGATTTCATTCAAGATGATGATTCACCAGCACCACAAGATTCTGTTGCATATACATTATTAAGAGAACAATTAGAAGAAGTAATGAATACATTAACACCAAGAGAAGCAAAAGTTTTAAAATTAAGATTTGGATTAGAAGATGGAAAAGCTCGTACTTTGGAAGAAGTTGGAAAAGAGTTTATGGTTACCCGTGAAAGAATTAGACAAATTGAAGCAAAAGCTCTAAGAAAATTAAGACATCCAAGCAGAAGTAAAAAATTGAAAGATTATATGAATTAAAAGTAAGAAAATATAATTAAGTTGTTTTTTATCTTAATGATAATCTATTATAGTGTAAAAAATTTTTACGATACAAAATGCTAAAAAAGCTTGACTTTAGCTGAATTTTATGTTAATATTAGTATATGTATTTATATTTATACGAAATCGGAGGTAAAACATATGGGCAGTCAAAGAGAATTTCAAACTCAAACAAAGACTAAAACTATGTTAATTGAATATATAAAAAGTATACCACAAGCATTAAAGACTATTCTTTTAGACGATGGTGATGTTTCGGATTTAAGCGAAATTGATAATTGGGAAAATTTCCATCCTGAAACACAAGAAGAGATGGAGCTTGTTGCAAATATACATTCTGTTGAATCAAAAATGGGGGTTGCAAAGAAAAAACTTAATCAATTTGCGAAAGCAAAAGATAGTTTAGAAAAGCAAAGAAAAAATCCTAATGGTAGACAGAAAAATATGAAATTCAAAAAAGTTGATGAAAATGAAATTTTAGATAATGAAAAATAAATCATTAAAATAAGAATAGCTATATGAAATAAATGTTTAAAGTTTATTTCGTATAGCTATTTTTGTATTGGGATATTGTGTATTAGAGATTAATGGTAATTTTATATAAAATATAATCTTTGTATTTTTGTTACTAATACTTTGCAAATTACTTAAAGATTTATAGTATTTAATATAAAAAAAGAGTTGTAAAATTACAACTCTTTTTTGGTAGCGAGAAGTGGATTCGAACCACCGACCTGCCGGGTATGAACCGGATGCTCTAGCCAACTGAGCTATCTCGCCATGTCAATAGACAAGTATTATTATAATAATTTTTTTATGGTTTGTCAATAGTTTGTACAAAAAAATATAAAACTTTTTGCAAAAAATTATAAAAAGTTTGAATAAATAATAATAGCAGAAAAAACTTGATTTTAATAATTTTAAATTTAAGTTTATGGTTACTAATTCCAGTTTTTTTCTGCTAATTCAAGTGTCTTAAATATATTATTTGACCATTAATCTAATTATTTTAATTTGTTTTAGATAATTTTTCAAATTCCTTACACTTTATTCTATAATCCATCTGTTGAGTCAAATATTTATAATACATATATGCTTGTTCATATTGCATAATAGGATTTATCATTGGCGTTTCATACATTGAAGAATCGAAATTATTATCATAAGGATTGTTAAAATTACTTGAATTTGTAAAATTATTAAAATTATTAAAATTATTAAAATCCATATTTCTATCCATATGTAAGCTCCTTTCATATAGTTTTGTTTAGTTAAGTATATTAGGCGTAAACGAAAATATGACTAATTATGAAGAAGCTTTTAATAAATAATCTGTCTAAAAAACTTCTATGGATAGCCTCAAATATTAAAATAAAAGAAATCAAAACAATTCAAAATTAAAAATGTATAAAAACCAGCAATAAATCCTTGCAATAATTTGCCAATAAAATATGGTTTCATAGATAAATTATTCTTACTTGCAATACTAAAAATTTGCAAAAAGATGGAAATTCCAGCAAATCCAAGCAAAAATGCAGAAATTATTATTTGTGAAGACATATGTTTAACATTGATTGAGGTAATAGCATTTATTCCATTTGTAAGTTCTAATAATCCAGTAAAAATACTTTTTCCATATTCATTTGGAATATGAATAATACTTAAAAAATTAGAAATATAATCTATAATATTAAGATTGTTAAGTATAGAAATAATAATTGAAAATAATACAATAAAGCCACCAATTAATAAAATTGTTGAAATCGAATTAGTTATACTAGAGCTTAATAGTGTTCCTAAATCAGAAATACCATAAGAGGCTGTATGTGAAGCATTTCTATATAAACGTTGTTTTTTAATTAAAATATGTTTGCTAATAAAACCAAAAAGTAATCCAACTGTTAGGCAAGAAAGAATGTGTGTTATAAATAAAATAATCCCTATTGTGCTATCACCAAATAAACTTATCCCAACAGTTCCTATTATAAAAAGAGGACCTGAGTTGTTTGTGAAAGCTAGCATTCTTTCAGCTTCAGATTTTGTGCATGTTCCATCTTCTAAAAATTTATTAACAATTTTTGCTCCTACAGGGTAGCCACTTATAATTCCCATTATAAATGCATAGCTGGCTTCTCCTGGAACATTAAATAAAGGTCTCATAAATTTATTGGTTAAACGTCCAAGATAATATGGGATATTAGTATAATTTAAAAGCTCTGTTGCAATGAAAAAAGGAAAAAGTGATGGAACTACATTTTTAGCCCAAAGCTTTAAGCCTTGCTGTGCAGCAAAGAGATTTGTTTGAGAAAATATGATTAAGAATATTAAAAATAGTGTAAATGCTATTGTTAGAATATTATTTTTTATAATGTTTTGCAATTTATGTATGTACTTCATAGAAGGTCTCCTTATTTATTTTTTTATAGAATTATATGCTTGTATAATGTGGAGTATTCGCAGGAAAAAATTGCAAAATGTAAGAATTAGGATAAATTATGTTGTTTACTATTTTCGAACTTCTAATAATTTAGATATATAACAATTTTATTTTCATCTTTCAAAATCTTCCAAAAATCATTGACAAAACTACTAACTTAATAGATAATAAATATATAAAAAAGAGACATATACATAAGAAAAAAATGTACTAAATTGTAAGTGTTTAACAATACTTATATAAGATATAAAAAACACACAAGAATCACAAAGGAGGAAATGTAATAATGTATGTTTTTAACAAAATTACAGTAACACCACAATTACCAGAAAGAATAAAAGATTTATCTCGAATTGCCAATAATTTATGGTGGTCTTGGAATTCAGAATTTTTAAGGTTATTTAAACAAATAGATATAGACTTATGGGAAAAAGTTGATAAAAATCCTGTAAAGTTTCTGAAATTAGTTTCTCAGGAGAAGTTGAATGTTATTTTGCAAGATAACAATTTTCTAAAACAATATGATGAGTTATTAGAGAATTTTAATAATTATATGAATAGCAAAAACACTTGGTTTTCTAAAAAATATCCAAATAATAAAAATGATTTAATTGCATATTTTTCAGCTGAATATGGTTTAGATGAAATTGTACAAATTTATTCAGGTGGGCTTGGAATTTTATCAGGTGATCATCTTAAATCTGCCAGCGATTTAGGTGTTCCACTTGTTGCAGTAGGGTTATTATATAAAAATGGATATTTTCACCAAAAATTAAATAGCTATGGGGAACAAGAAACTGAATATAGAAATCTAGATTTGTCATCATTACCAATAAAAGAAGTGAAAAATGATAATAATGAAAATGTATTAATTGATGTAAAAATGCCTAAAGGTACAGTATATTTGAAGGTATGGAAAATAATGGTTGGTAGGGTTGATTTATATTTAATGGATTCTGATATTGAGGAAAATCCTGAGGAGTATAGAACAATTACTTCAACTTTATATGGTGGAAATCAAGAAACAAGAATTCAACAAGAAATAGTTCTTGGAATGGCTGGAACTAAATTATTGAAAACTATTGGCTTAGAGCCTACCGTATATCACATGAATGAAGGTCATTCATCATTCTTAATTTTGGAATTAATCGATGAAATTATGCAAGAAAAACAGGTTTCATTTAATATTGCAAAAGATATAGTTTCTTCAAAAACTGTGTTTACAACACATACACCGGTTCCTGCTGGAAATGATATTTTCCCAACAAGCTTGGTTGAAACATATTTTAATAAAATTTGGGATAAGTTTGGAATTACTAAAGAAGAGTTTTTAAAAATGGGAATGACTCCTAAAGCTGATATTAAAGACAATGGATTTAATATGGGTATTCTTGCTTTAAAGGTTTCTGGCAAGAAAAATGGTGTTAGTAAATTACATGGTGCTGTTTCAAGAGAACTATTTGCAGAAGTGTGGCCAAATATAATTTCGCATGAATCTCCAATTACATATGTAACAAACGGAATTCATACTTGTAGTTGGCTTGCACCGAATTTGAAAAAGTTATATAACAAATATTTAATTCCATTTTGGCAAGATATGATTTATGATGATAATGTTTGGAAAAATATAAAAAATATCCCTGATAGAGAGCTATGGGATGCACATATCGACAGAAAAAGAAAGTTGTTAGCTTTGGTTAAAGATAATACTGCTGAAAGATTAAAAAGAAATGGTTATACATATGATGAGATTTCTAAAGTTGTTTCAGGTTTAAATCCTAATGCTTTAACAATAGGTTTTGCAAGAAGATTTGCAACATATAAAAGAGCTACATTAATTTTCAGAGATTTGGAAAGAATTACTCAAATTTTAAATGATAAAAATAGACCTGTTCAATTAATTTTCGCAGGAAAAGCACATCCTGCTGATAAAGAAGGTCAAGAATTAATTAAATTTATAAATGAAATATCTATGAAGCCTCAATTTAAAGGTAAAGTGTTCTTTTTAGAAGATTATAGTATTGGCTCATCAAGATATTTGATAAGTGGTGTTGATGTATGGCTAAATAACCCAAGAAGACCAATGGAGGCTTCTGGAACAAGTGGACAAAAAGCATCTGTAAATGGTGTTATAAATTTCAGTGTTTTAGATGGCTGGTGGGCTGAAGGTTATAATGCAAATAATGGCTGGAAAATTGGTGTTAACAGTGATTATGATAATTATGAAATACAAGATAATGATGATAGTGAAAGTATTTATAATACATTAGAGAAAAAAATTATTCCAAGTTATTATAATAAAAATGATAAAGGTTTTTCTGATTCATGGTTAAATATGATGAAGGAATCTATTATAACAACAGGTGGAAAATACAGTACTTCAAGAATGCTTGTTGATTATGTTAGTGATATATATATGCCATTATGTAATTTGACAAATAAGTATTATAATGACATTGAAAATGTTACAAGATTTAATAACTGGAAGGAATTGGTCTTAAATAAATTTAATAAAATAGTTATTACACAGGAAAATAATATTGATAATGAAACTATTGATGCTGGAAAAATTATAAAAGTAAGATGTTCAGTAAAACTACCTGATATAGATCCAAATAATATTCAAGTTGAGGTTTATTATGGGCAGATAGAGGATAATGGAATTGTTAGTAATGTTACTATTATTCCTATGAGTAGAAAAGAATCTAATGATGCAGAAAAAACATATAAATATGAGGCACAAGTTGAGCTTACAACTGGTGGGGATTATGGCTATACTTTTAGGGTTATGCCAAAACATGAGATGTTGTTGGATGCGGAGAATTTGGATTTGGTTAAGTGGATTGAGAAGTAATGTTTTTGAGTTTTGGGGACGGTTCTAAAAATCTAATTTTAAAAGGTAAAGCCCCCAAATTTTGTCGAAAAATGTAGATTACGTTAATATATTAAATTCCGCAGACTTGCTGGCTCGGATTTGATAAAAAATAAAAGGAACAATAAATAAGAAGAAAGTTTTTGTTTGGTTTGTTCCTTTTATTATTTTTATCAAACCTTGCCAAACTGCGCGTCTGTGCTCCATTTTAATATATTAACTTCATCAACATTTTTCGACAAAATTTGGGGGATTTACCTTTTAAAATTAGATTTTTAGAACCGTCCCCAATTATCAAATTGTTAAATAGTAACATCAAATTGCAGAAATTGTCGAAAAATCCTTGTAAATATGGCTAGAAAATGATATAATAATTACCGTTAATTTAAACGTGTATGTGACATAAAATATGGGTTACATATATTATAATAATGGGAGGATGAAAAAATGAAAAGAACAAAAATTGTATGTACTATTGGACCAGCTACAATGGATAAGGAAATATTAAAGAAAATGATGTTAGCAGGAATGAATGTTGGAAGATTCAATTTTTCACATGGTTCTTTTGAAGACCAAGAAAAATTCTTTACACCTTTTGTTGAAGCAAGAGAAGAATTAGGATTACCAGTTGCTACATTATTAGATACTCAAGGACCTGAAATTAGAACAGGTAAATTAGTGGAAAATCCTGTAGTATTAAATGCAGAAGATGAATTCACTTTAGTAAATGATGAGATAGTAGGAGATGCAAGTAAGGTTACAGTAACATATAAAGAATTATATAAAGATGTTCAACCTGGAACAACAATTTTAATTGATGACGGAAAAATCGAATTAGAAGTTATTAGAATTGAGAATAAAGATGTTGTTTGTAAAATTATGAATGGTGGAGAATTAGGAAATAGAAAAAGTATTAATATTCCTGGTACACATATTAATTTACCAGCATTAAAAGAAAAAGATATTCAAGATTTAATTTCAGGATGTAAACATGATTTTGATTATATAGCTGCATCATTTATCAGATGTAAAGAAGATGTTTTAGCTATTCGTAAAGTATTAGATGAGAACGGTGGAAAAAATATAAAAATTATTTCTAAAATTGAAAGTACAGAAGGTATTGAAAATTTTGATTCAATATTAGAAGTAACAGATGGAATTATGGTTGCTCGTGGAGATATGGGTGTTGAAATTCCAATGGAACAAGTTCCTGTTGTTCAAAAAGAAATGATTAAAAAATGTAATAAAGCTGGAAAAATTGTTATTACAGCAACACAAATGTTAGAATCAATGACAAATAACCCAAGACCTACAAGAGCTGAGGTTTCTGATGTTGCAAATGCTGTTTTTGATATAACAGGTGCAATAATGCTTTCTGGTGAAAGTGCTATGGGTAAATATCCAGTTGTATGTGTCGAAACAATGGCTAAAATTGCAAAAGCTGCTGAAGGTGATATTAATTATGAAAAAAGATTAGGTTTAAGAGAAACTGATGCTGAATACGATAATTATGAATTCTATTTAGATAGAGCTATTTGTACAACAGCTAAAAAACTAGATGCAAAAGGAATTTTTGCTTATACAGAATGTGGTGACACACCAAAAACTTTAGCTGGATTTATGCCAAGTTGTCCAATTTTTGCTGTAACAAGAAGCTTAAAAACATATAGACAATTAGCAATTGTAAATAATGTTATTCCAGTTTTAGTAGATAATCAAGAAATTTCTATTAAAGATGTTATTGCAAAAGGAATTGAAATTGCAAAACAAAACAACTATATCAAAGATGGTGATGTTGTTGCAATAGCAGGAGGAGAAAAAATATTAGAAGGATATGCAGATAGTGATATGAATAGAACTTTAGGTGGAATTGTTAGAGTTTAATATTTTTATATTTTTTGAGGACGGTTTTGATTTTTGACCGTCCTCAATTGCTTCCTAAAAAAATTATGTTACTTTGAATCTTTTCGCTAGTTGAAAAGTATTGAAACCGTAAGGCTAAAAATTG
>CAMEHU010000037.1 GCA_945917765.1 uncultured Lachnospiraceae bacterium
GTATTTACAAAATTAATTGAAAGAAATACAACAATACCAACTAAAAAATCACAAGTATTCTCAACAGCAGCAGATGGTCAAACAAGTGTTGAAGTTCACGTTTTACAAGGTGAAAGAGAAATGGCTGCTTACAATAAAACATTAGGAAGATTTAATCTTTCTGGAATTCCTGCAGCTCCAAGAGGTGTACCACAAATCGAAGTAACATTTGATATTGATGCTAATGGTATAGTTCACGTATCTGCTAAAGATATGGCAACAGGAAATAGTCAACAAGTTTCTATCACAGCTAGTACAAACTTATCAGATGAAGATATTGAAAAAGCTGTTAAAGATGCTGAAGCACATGCAGCTGAAGATAAGAAGAGAAAAGATGATATTGAAGCAAGAAATAGTGCAGAAAGTTTAGTTTACAATTGCCAAAAAACATTAGATGAATTAGGAGATAAAATTAGTGGTGAGGAAAAAGCTAAAGCAGAAGCAGAAATTGAAAATGTTAAAAAAGCATTAGAAGGTTCTGATACAGAAGCTATCAAATCAGCTACTGAAAAATTAACTACTGTTTTCTATTCTATTTCTGAAAAATTATATTCTGCAAATGCTGCAGGTACAGCAGGAGCTGAGGCAGCAGGTCAAACAGCAGGACCAAATGTAGATGAAAATGGAAATGTTTATGACGCGGATTATAAAGTTGAAAATGATGATAATAAATAAATTTAATTTTTATAAAAATGACTTTTGGGGGATTAGCACCGAGAGAAAAAATTAATGAAAAAATATGGATTTTTGAAAATGTAATCTCCGGTTTCAACAGTTTCTAAGAGTTGCACCCTTGAGCCTCTCCGCAGAGGGCACTTGCGCACCCTCAAGAGATGCACTTCTAAGAAACTGTATGAATCCTCCGTTAACATTTTCAAAAATCCATATTTTTTATTAATTTTTTTCTCCGAGAAAGTTTGGAATGTCATTTTTATATAAAATTAAATTAGAGAAAATGGTAGAAAGAAAGGAAGAAAAAAATGGCTCAGAAAAGAGATTATTATGAGGTGTTGGGTGTTAGTAAGACTGCTACTGATGAGGAATTAAAAAAGGCTTATCGTAGACTAGCTAAGAAGTATCATCCTGATGCTAATCCAGATAATAAAGAAGAGGCTGAGAAAAAATTTAAAGAAGTTAATGAAGCATATGAAGTATTGTCAGATAGCCAAAAGAGACGTATGTATGACCAATTTGGGCATGATGGACCAAATGCGGGATTTGGTGGTGGTAACCCAGGCGGAGGTTATTACTCATATTCTTCATCAGGTTTTAGTGGTTTTGAAGATTTTGATTTAGGTGATATTTTCTCATCAATTTTTGGTGGAGGAGCAGGAAGAAGTAGTTCTAGAAGAAATAATGGACCTATTAAAGGTGCTGATTTAAGATATAACTTAGATATTTCATTTGAAGATGCTTTTTTAGGTGTTGAAAAAGAAATAACAATTTCTCGTGACGAAACTTGTTCTACATGTTCTGGAACTGGTGCAAAACCTGGTACAACAACTGAAACATGTAAAACATGCGGAGGAAGTGGTCAAGTAAGACAGGTTCAAAATACTATTTTAGGTCAAATGCAAACTTCAAGAACTTGTACAGCTTGTCATGGAACAGGTAAAGTTATTAAAGAGGTTTGCGATAATTGTAAAGGTAAAGGTACTGTTAGAAAATTAGCTAAAATAAAAATAAAAATTCCAGCAGGCATTGATACTGACCAATCAATAGTTTTAAGAGGAGAAGGAGAGCCAGGAGTTCGTGGTGGAGCTAAAGGTGATTTATACATAGTTGTAAGAATTAAGAAGCATAGTATTTACACTAGAAAAGGATCAACAGTATATTGTAATGTTCCAATTACTTTTACACAAGCAACATTAGGAGCTGAACTTGAAATTCCGATGGTTAATGGAACGAAAGAGAAGTTTAAAATTCCTGAAGGAACACAAACTGGTACTACATTTACTATTAAAGGTAAAGGCTTTAAAAACATTAATACTAATAGTAATGGTGATTTTGTGTTTACTGTTAATGTTCAAGTTCCAAAAAGATTGTCAAAAGAACAAAGAGAGTTATTAACTCAACTTGCTAGAACTATGAATGAACAACCTCCAATTAAGAAAAGAGGAATTTTTGGGTAGATTTTAATGATGTGATTTTGAATTAAATGTTATAGATATAGACAAAATTTGATAATTAAGAATATAATCATGCACTTTGGTTATGTAAACTAATTTGACTGTTTTGCAAAAATGTGCTAAAATAAAAATGTAATCCTCTAGATTGAGGAAAATAATCTAATATTTAAGGAGTTATGTATTATGAAAAAGGCTATCGCAATCGTATTATCAGCAACTGCAATTCTTGTCGCTAGCTGCGGCCGGTTATCTAACATGTCTAAAGTAACGTTAGAGGATCCTCTGCCGTACAAACAGCTTGCAATGGACAACATTGCTAAAGGAAATGAAACAGCCATAAACACAATTAAGGAACTTACAGGTAAAGAAATCTCCGCAACTGAGGAGGTGCCTTATGGTTCAAGACTTGAAAGTTTTACAATTAGTGTTTCAGTCGAAGGAGAGTCAGATGAGAGTAAGGAATACTTTACATGTTACAGTGTTCCTGATTACGCCGAAACCCCAGACCAGATAGTTTTCTGTTTTGCAAATGACAGCAAAGCTGTAACCGCTACAAAAGATTATGAGGTTCCTTTTGCAACAGAAGATCATATGGACTTCGCATGGAAACTGGACGAGGAGCACAATGAGAAAAATTATTATGATTCGGTATTTGCATATCGAGATAACTCAGGTGCTAATGTAATTGTTCCATATGAGTCTGCGGGTCTGCTTACAAGCGTGTGGGCTATAAAGGACAATTCTGCATCTCTTCTCTGGGCAGAAAAAGAATGCCCGATTTGGTCAGCATAATTTAATCCTTAAAACGTTCTGGTTAATAATTGCCAGAACGTTTCTTTTTTTGTATGATTTATAATATGAACAAATGTAACATAATTGTAATAAAAATGTAACAAAAACGTAATATATCATCAAACCTTTTATTTATCAAGGGTTACACACTTTTAGTATTTTTTAGGGGGGTTGATGGGAAAATGAAGTAGTGATAGAATGGCGAAGGTTTTTTTACAAAAGAAGGAGGAGAAAAAAATGAAAAAAATCTTATCAAAACTAAGTATTACTACTATAGTAATGTGTATGGTGATACTTTTATTACAAATTCTAACTGGAAATGGAGGTGTTAAAGCTGCAAAAAAAGATTTCAGAGTAATTTCATTTACTGTTGAAAATGAATCGCAAATTGAATCTGAATTAAAGAATTATGTTAATTATAATAAAGAATATGTTGATAGAAAATCATTGTATTATAAATATAGCATGAATTTTAAAGGAGATTTTGAGTTTACAGATGTTACAAAAAGTGAATTGAATACTTATAAAAATGGAAATTTCGTTTTTGGTAATAGTTTTACAGGGCATTTTTCTAAATCTGTAAAAATGTATATGTCAAATATACATACCAAAAAAATGAAAAATGGAAGATATAAGATTACAGGAACTTTAAGTAATAAAGAACCAGTTCTTTCAGATTATGGTGATAAAGAAAAAATGAGGGTGGATAAAATTAAGGTCTATTTAGCAGGATATACTGAACATAAGGCAATTATAGATCCAATTTCACGTAATGTACATTCGATATTGGTTGTATGTCTTGTTAAACCAAAGGCACAAGTAAATTGGGATAAATATTTTGAAGATTTATATAACACAGAAGGAATACAACAACCACAACCAGATATCAACAATAACAACAATAACAATAATAACAACAATAACAACAATAATAATTCAAATCAAGGGGGTACAGGTCCTTCAGGAGTTACAGTAGTACCAACATCATCAACAGTTTATGCAAATGTAAAAATTAATGATGATGCAAGAAGATTATTTATAAGATATTTATATAAATCTGTACAAAACAGAGAACCATCTAATGATGATATTGTTAATTATATGAAAAGAAGGGCACAAACAAATGCTATTGATGTTATAATGTCAAAAGAGGCAGATGAAAAGAGACATGTTAGCAGTATGAGTAATCAAGAATTTGTAAAATTAGTTTATAATGCTGTATTACGCAGAGACCCAGATGCAACTGGACTTAATGATTATACATTTTTATTAAATAATGGTGTACCAAGAACAGCTGTTATAAAAGAAATTGTTGAATCAGTAGAGTTTTCTGAAAAATGGAATAAAACAGTAAAAACATTAACATTTGACGCAAATGTATGTACAGCTGTTTACAATAATTTATTAAGTCAAGGATTTCAAGTAATAAAACCAACATCAACAACTATTAAAATATTTGATGAAGAATTAAAAAATGTAAAAAATTTAGATGTTAGTGGAAAGAGTTTAAAAAATCTAAAAGGAATTTCTCAATTCACAAATCTAACAAAATTAAGTGCACAAAATAATGCCTTGACAGATATTACAGAATTATCAAAATTAAGTAATTTAACATATTTAAATTTAAATAATTGTAGTTTATCAGCTATTGATTTAACACCAATTAAATCAGAAACTAAATTACAAGAATTACATTTAGATAGTAATGGATTAAGAAATATATCAAAAATTGGTGGAATGCAAAGTCTTCAAAAATTATATGTAAATAGTAATAATATTGCTACAATATCTGAATCTGTATTAACAAATAATTTAAAAGAATTATATGCAGATAAAAATAGAATTGCTGACACTGGTTATTTTGATTCTACAAAATTAACTAAAATAAGCTTAAAAAATAACAAGATTGAAATATCTAATGCAGGTAAATCTATGTTTACTGCTGAAATTATAGATAATGCATTAACAAAAACAAGTAAACTATATGCAACAGGTGGATTGAAATATGATAAATGTAAAAAAGAAGGTAATAAAATAGTTTTAAATGACAATGTTGCTGTAGCAACAGTTACAATTGTTGGTGGTCCTGCAGATGGAACAGTAATTACTTATAAAAATACTTCAGTTAAATAGTGAGACTATATATTATTATATAAAATTTTTGAATTAAAAATAGATTAATAAAACAGAGCTAGTTATTAGCTCTGTTTTTGGTTAAATTAAAGAATATAGTGGATTTATTTTATAAAAAAGTAGAAAAAATTGACAAAAAATATTGATTTTATGCGTATAATTTTGTATAATTATGCTTATGTTAATAATAAACAAAATATTTAAAGGAGATGTTTGTATATGAAAAAAACAAAAATTATTTGTAGTATAGGACCATCAAGTACAGCTCCAGAAGTTATGAGCAAGATGGTTGAAGCTGGTATGAACGTAGCTCGTATCAACATGTCTCATGCTACACCAGAAGAAAAAGTAGCTGTTGTTGCTTCAGTTAAAGAAGTAAGAAAAATGACAGGAAAAAATGTAGCAATTTTATTTGATACAAAAGGACCAGAATTTAGAAATGGTATGTTAGAAAATGATGAAATCAACTTAGTTGAAGGAAAAACAATCAGAGTAGTTAAAGAAAATGTTTTAGGAAATGAAGAAAGATTTTCTGTTAACTATCCACAAGCTATTGATAAATTACAAGTTGGTTCAACAATTTTATTAGAAAATGGATTAATGAAAATTGAGGTTGTATCTGTTGAAGAAGACGGTGTAACTTGTAAAGTAATAAATGGTGGAGTTTTAGGAAACAAAAAGAGCTTAAATGTTCCTGGTGTTAACTTAAATATTCCATTTATCAATGATATAGATAGAGAAGATATCATTTATGCATGTGAACACGAAGGTGATTATTTAGCTGCATCTTTCGTATCTTGTGCACAAGACGTTTTAGATGCAAGAGAAATCTTAAAACAATGCAATAGAGAAGATATGAAAATTATCTCTAAAATTGAAAGTGCAAGAGGAATTGAAAACTTAGATGAAATCATTGCTGTATCAGACGGTATAATGGTTGCTCGTGGTGATTTAGGTGTTGAAGTTCCAATGCAACAATTACCAAAATATCAAAAATTAATGATTCAAAAATGTAGAGAACAAGGTAAATTCGTTGTTGTTGCTACAGAAATGTTAGAATCAATGAAGAAAAGTGCAAGACCAACAAGAGCTGAAGTATCAGATGTTGCAAATGCTGTATTAGACGGAACAGATGCAGTAATGTTATCTGGAGAAACAACAGTTGGTAAATTCCCAGTTGAAGTTGTTACTTACATGGCAAATATTTGTAAAGAAACAGAAAGTTATTATGATTATGATTGCCCATTTGATTCTGATAGAGAAGTTACAATAACAGAAACAATTGCAAATGGTGTATTTAGTGCATCAAGAGTATTAGATGTTAAAGCAATTGTTACTTCTACAGAAACAGGTGCTACAGCAAGAGTAATTAGTAATTTAAAACCAGAATGTCCAATTTTAGCTGCTACATCAAGTGAAGATGTTGCTCATAAATTAGCTGCATGTTATGGTGTATATCCAATCATCGTTCCTGAATATAAAGGTACAGATGAAATGGTTGCAGATGTAAAAGAAAAAGCTATCAAAGCTTTAAATTTACAAAAAGGTGATAAAATTATTATCACAGGTGGTTTCCCAAAATGCGGAGAACACATGACTAACTTAATGAAAATTGAAGAAATTTAATTTTTAAATTATAATAATAAATCGTTCAAGTCTTTTGATTTGGACGATTTTTTTATATAGAAAATTTTGTATAACTGTATTTATTACTTCTATAATATGAATAAAACTTGTACATATTGCATATATTATAATAATGAAATTTAATAATGTAATTTATAAAAAGGAGTTTTAGAATGAGATATGAATATGTTAAAGAAGGACTTGAAATAAAAGATAAAACCGAAAATGAAAAAATTAACGAATTATTAATGAATATTATAAAAACAAAAAAAGATTTAGATAATGCAAGAAATAATTATGAATATGCAGACAGCGATTTAGTTGATTATTTTTTATATGAGATTAAAGCTAATCAAGCTAAATTAGATTATCTTATAAATGTGGCTAAGAAAAGCGGAATTGAATTAGACTTGGTTAATGTGTTTTTACTAAAAAATAAAAAGGTTATTTAGGTTAGGGGAAATGTTTAATGGATTTAAACACTATAATTATTTATTTTGCATGTTTAATTGTGATTTTTATAATTGGAAAAATATTTTATTTACCATTAAAACATATATTTAAGTTATTGATTAATTCTATTTTAGGTGGAGTTTTGATTTACATAGTTAATATTGTAGGAGCTTCTTTTAATTTTCACGTTGGATTAAATTTTGGTACTGCAATTTTTACAGGATTACTTGGAATTCCGGGGGTTGTAGTGTTGGTTTTGGTTAAGGTACTTATTGGATGAGTTGAGTTTTTAGGACCGTCCCCAAATTAAAAAAACGCCAATTCATTGGCGTTTTTAGTTTATTCAACTGTAACAGATTTTGCTAAATTTCTAGGCTTATCAACATCTAATCCTTTATTTTTAGAAATGTAATAAGATAATAATTGTAAAGGTACAACAGATAAAATAGGTGAGATAAGTGGGCAAATTTCAGGTATTTCAATTACATAATCAAAAGTATGACCTTCTAAATTTTGATTTGTAACAACCATTGTTTTAGCCCCTCTTGTAATAACCTCTTGAATGTTGCTAATTGATTTTTTAGCTAAAGATTCATCTGTTAAAATACTTATAACATGAATTCCATTATCAATTAAAGCAATAGGACCATGTTTTAATTCTCCAGCTGCATATGCTTCTGAGTGAATATATGAAATTTCTTTTAATTTTAAAGAACCTTCTTTTGCAACTGTTTCATCAATTCCTCTTCCTAAGAAGAACATATCTTTTTCATTATATGCTTCATCAGCAAATTTTTTGATTAAATCTGTATTTTCTAAAACTATTGATAATTTTTTAGGTAAATCAATAATATCTTTTTTCAAATCTTCTAATCTAAGTGTTTTTCCATCAGAATTTATAACTATATCAGAATTTCCATTTCCTAGTAATTCGGAAAAATGAATTGCTAAAACTGCAAATAAAACAACTTGTGAAGTATATGCTTTTGTTGAAGCAACAGCAATTTCTGGACCTGCATGTGTATAAATTGTGTAATCAGCTTCTCTTGTAATTGAACTTCCAATAACATTTGAAATTGCAAGTGTTTTAGCACCTTTTGTTTTTGATAATTTTAATGCTGCAATTGTATCAGCAGTTTCACCAGATTGACTTACATAAATACATAATGTTTTATCATCAATAATTGGATCTCTATATCTAAATTCTGATGCAATATCAACTTCTGTAGGGATTTTGCATAATTTTTCTAATAAAACTTTTCCAACTAAACCAGCATGCATAGCTGTTCCACATGCTACAATGAATATTTTATTTACATTTTTTAAATAATCTGCAGATATATCTAAATCAGCAAAATTGCAAGGTTCATTTAATTTTAATCTTGAACCAACAGTTTCTCTAATTGAATTTGGTTGTTCAAAAATTTCTTTTAACATATAATCTTCATAACCATTTTTTTCAGCTGCAGAAGCATCCCATTCAATATTTTTGATTTCTTTATCATAATTTTCTAAATCAGTGTTATAGAATGAAATAGAGTCTTTTGTGATAACTGCTAATTCATTATCATCTAATAAATAGAAATCTTTTGTATATGTTAATAATGCTGGAATATCTGATGCAATGTAATTTTCATCTGATTTTGTTCCAATAACTAATGGGCTATCTTTTCTTGCAACTATTATTGTATCAGGCATAAGTGGTGAGATAACTTCAATTGCATAACTTCCTTTTAAATCTTTTATTGCAGAAGCAACAGCTTCTAATATTTTTTCTGTATTTTCTTTTGAACTATTATCTAATTTTCTAAAATAATAGTTTATTAAATTTGGTATAACTTCAGTATCTGTTTGAGAATAGAAAGTATATCCATTTTCTGTTAAAAATGCTCTTAATTCATTGTAATTTTCAATAATTCCATTATGAACAACAGCGAAAGTATTGCTATTATCAAAATGTGGGTGAGAGTTTTCCTTTGAAGGTTTTCCATGAGTAGCCCATCTTGTATGAGCAATTCCATATGTTCCTTCTAATTTATCATATCCATCTAAATCTAAGATGTTTTTAACTCTTCCTTTGTCTTTCATTATTTTAATTTCATTATTTTCTAATGTAGCAATTCCAGCTGAGTCATAACCTCTGTATTCAAGGGCTAATAACCCATCTATTAAAATATTACTTGCTTTTTTATTTCCTACATATCCTATAATTCCACACATAAAAAAATCCTCCTAAAATTAATTTCTTAATTATAAAAGGTACGATTAAAAATATGATTATTTAATTGCATAACAACTAAACAGGTAAAAGAGTATCTGCTATTTAAACTTTTCTTTTTGTTTATAAGCTGAAAAAATGCATAATAAATAAACCTACGTAATAGCACTTTTGTTTTAGCATTTCTGCTAGTTTTTGTGTGCTATTTCTGACAGTAAGCATGCCATAGGATCATCCGCCGAGTCTTTCGATAAATCCTATCCTCGTCAACAAACTGTGTGTGATTGCTAATGGTTTTAGCTTTGTTTGTCCTGGCGCTGTAATTTAATCTAAATATCTCCTTTCTTGTAATAATTTGTAACTTTTATAATTATGATATTATATTATACTAATATGCTAAAATGTGCAAGTTATTTTTGAAAAAATTTAAGCCAATGGGGACGGGGCAATTTGGCATTTATTTTTTATACATATTGACAATGTGAAATTTTAATATTATAATTGTAGAAATTTAAGGGGCAGATTATAATTATTTATATTTATAATTTGTCCGTATTTTTTTCATTAGCTTTTGGCTAAATTTTATTCAGGAGAGTATTATAATCATGTCTAGAAAACCAAGATTCTATCAACAAGTAAATTTTTTCCATATAATGGTTCAGGGAATTAATAGAAGTTATATTTTTGAAGATTCAAAAGATAAAGAATATTATATTAAGTTTTTTAAAGAAAAAGCTGATGAATATGAATTAGATATTTTAACATTTTGTGTTATGGATAATCATGTTCATTTTGTAATTCATACTGAAAGTATTGATGAATTAAGTGCTTTTATGCATAAAATTAATTCAAAATATGCTACATATTATAATAAAAAATATGATAGAGTAGGATATGTTTTTAGAGATAGGTATAAAAGTCAGGAGATTATATCTGAAAGTCAACTATATAAATGTATTAATTATGTGTATAATAATCCGGTTAAAGCTAAAATGACTTTAACACCTAAGGATTACAAATTTTTAGATTATAAAGAGGAATTTTATATGGATTATAAAAAAGATGATGAATATTTTATTGATGTTGATGATGAAAATGAATCTGACAAAAGTATTATATATAATTATATAAATACTAATAACCTAAAAATATATGATAAAGTTGAAGATTTAAAAAAGTTGATTATATATTTAAGAAGAAGAAATATGTCATTTAGGCGCATTGAAAAAGTAATTGGAATTAATAGAAATAAATTAAGTAAATTGTTGATTTGAAAATGTGCCAAATTGCCCCGTCCCCATTGGCATCTTGTAAGAAAAAAATATATATGTTATAATAAATGTAAATTGTAAAAGTATACTTAATTTTAGGAGGAAATATATGAAATTAGTAGAATTAGAATGTCAAAATTGTGGAGCAGCTTTAAAAATAGAAGAAGGTGCAGATATTGTTACATGTCCATATTGTAATGCTTCATATAAATTAGATGATGAAGTGAAACATGTAAAATATGATGATATGGAAAATAGTGGATATGAGTTTGAAAAAGGAAGAATTAAGGCTCAAAAAGAGCATTATGCTAATAACACTGTTGGAAGTAACACTATTGGAAGTCAAACAAAATTTCCAGTATTTATAATTCCTATATTTATTATAATGATAATTGCATTATTTATATTTATGTTTACAAGAATGCAGTCTGCTAGAAAAGGTTTAGGTGAATTTTCGGATAATGTAAATAATAGTGTGGCTCAAAAAGCAAAAGAAGAGGAGGAAGCTCAAGAGAAACAACGAGAACTTGAAAGTGAAAGATATAGTTTTAATTTTAAGTATTCAAATGGAAGAAAAGCAACTATATTTGTTGAATCAATGTTAAATGAGGTTATAGATAGTAATAGAACAAATAAAGATAGATTTATTACAGTTAATTTTAAGGATATATCAACACAAGAAACAGAACAAATTCTTGAGATAGAGAAACAATTGGAAAAGCGTGGGGAATATGATGTTATTTTAGATTATGATGATGATGGTTTTGTTAATGCAATAACAATTAAATAAATAGAGGAACAAATTTATTTGTATAAATAGATTTGTTCTTTTTTAACTTAAAATGTTGAGAATATTATGTAAAAATGATATAATAGTAATATAATTTGTGATATAGGAAGATATGGGGAGAGTTATTTGTGATAAACGTGGAGAAGTTAATGATTATGGATATGTAAAATGTCAAAAATGTGGGGGAAAAATAGCCAAATTGCCCCGTCCCCAATGGCGACAATGGCGAAGGGAGAATATTTAATGTTTGATATAGAAGCAGAACTAAAAAAATTGCCTGCTAAGCCTGGTGTTTATATTATGCATGACAAAGATGACAAAATAATATATGTTGGCAAAGCAATTTCTCTAAAAAATAGGGTTAGGCAATATTTTAGAAAAAACAATAAAACAAAAAGAATTGAAAATATGGTTTCATTAATAGACCATTTTGAATATATTGTTACAGATAATGAGGCAGAGGCTTTGATATTAGAATGTAATCTAATTAAAAAGAATATGCCTAAATTTAATGTGCTTTTAAAAGATGATAAAACATATCCATATATAAAAGTAAATGTAAAAGCAGATTATCCGGATGTATATGTTACAAGAAGGATTTTGAATGATGGTGCAAAATATTTTGGACCATATGCAAATAGTGGTAGTGCAAAAGAGATGGTAGATTTTATTAAGGAAAAATTTAAAATTAGACAATGTAGAAGTTTTAAATATAAGGATAGACCATGTTTAAATTATCAAATAAAAAAATGTTTTGCTCCATGTATGGGATATATTAGTAAAGAAGATTATAGAAAACAAATTGATGAGATTATTAGTATTTTAGAGGGGAAAATTGATAAGTTAGTAAAAGATTTAGAAGCGGAAATGCAAGAGGCTTCTAAGAAAATGGATTTTGAAAAAGCTGCATATATTAGAGATAAAATACTTGCTGTTCAAAGAATTTCAGCTAAACAAAAAGTTTCAAATATTAATGAAAATGATATTGATGTTATTGGAATTGCAAGAAATGATTTTGAAATATGTGTTGAGGTATTTTTTGTTAGAAATAGCAAGATGATAGGTAGAGAACACTATTTTTATAAAGAGCTTTTAGATGAATCAAATGCAGATATTATTTTAGATTTTATAAAACAATATTACATTGGCAGAGAGATTTTGCCAAGTAAGATTATGTGTAAATATGATATTGAAGATAAAGAGTTGATTGAGCTTTTACTTACTGGGCAAGCAAATAAAAAGGTTGAAATAAAAACTCCTCAAAAAGGAGAAAAGCTTCGTTTAGTTGAAATGGCTGAAAATAATGCCAAAATTACATTAGATAATAAAGAGCTTGATAGTTATAGTGTTGTAAATGAAATTAAAGAAGTTCTAGGCTTAGAAAAGGTTCCAAGAAAAATTGAAACATTTGATATTTCAAATATTTCAGGCGAATTTATGGTCGCAGGTATGAGTGTTATGCTTGATGGAATTATTAGAAAAAAGATGGCTAGAAGATTTAAAATAAAAACTGTTTTTGGACAAGATGATCCAAGATGTATGAATGAAGTTATTACTAGAAGACTAAAGCAATCTATTGAAAATCCAGAAGGTGGATTTGGAAAACTTCCTGATTTAATTTTTGTTGATGGTGGTATTACTCAAATTCATGCTGCACAGCAGGCTGTTGGGGCATTGGGATTAAGTGAACAAATTTTAGTTTATGGAATGGTTAAAAATGATAAGCATCAAACACGAGCATTAATAAATGACCAAAAGCATGAATATGAAATATCTGATAAATTAAAAAATACAATTACTCTATTTCAAGATTCTGTACATGATACTGCAATTGGATATCATAGAAAACTAAGAGACGCAGCGATTACAAAATCAGCATTAGATGATATAAAAGGTGTTGGTACTATGAAAAAAGCGTTGTTGCTTAAAAAGTTTGGTAGTGTTCAAAATATTGCTAAGGCCAGTGTTGAGGAGATTGCAAGTGTTAAAGGGGTTAATGAGTGTTTGGCGAGGGAGATAAAGAGAATTTTAAATGAAAACATAGTTTGAAATTAGTATTCAAGCTATGTTTTTTGTTTGTGAATTATACAAGAAGAGTTTCGTAGTTATTTGCAAAAAAGGAAAAATATGTTATAATAATAACTAAATTATCAAAAACTGAAGCAAAATATCAAAATAGCACAATGAAAATATTTCATAAATTTATCCCCACTAGCATATAATCATATTAATGTTACTAAAAGGGGGAGGGGTTATGGAATATATAAAGGACAGGCTGTTTAGTGTTAAATACAAGAAGCATAATATAGAAGATATTGTTAACGGAAAAACAAAAACGAATAATAGATTTACAAAATGGCTTGAAAAAGATGAATATTTCACACTTGTTATATTAACAAGTATTATAGTGCTTTTTGTTGATTTTTTATTTGTAAAAAATTTTATTGATATAATAAAACTCATACCTTAAATAAACGGTGAAAGGAATGTTTATAAAAAATGAAAGTAGCAGAAAATTGGAAAGATTATGAAATAATTGATATGGCAAATGGCGAAAAGCTAGAAAGATGGAAAGATGTTGTATTAGTACGTCCAGACCCTCAAATTATCTGGAAGGACAAGTCATATCCTGAAAAATGGAATAAAATAAATGCGAGATATAATCGTAGTAATACAGGTGGAGGAGCATGGGAATACAATAAAAAAATGCCTTCATCTTGGGAAATTAAATATAAAAATTTAACATTTAATATAAAACCAATGGGCTTCAAACATACAGGCTTATTCCCAGAACAAGCAGTTAACTGGGATTGGATGATGGACAAAATTAAAAATGCCAAAAGAGAAATAAAGGTTCTAAATCTATTTGCATACACAGGAGGAGCAACAGTAGCATGCTTATCAGCAGGAGCATCAGTATGCCATGTAGACAGCTCAAAAGGAATGGTATCATGGGCAAAAGAAAATGTCATATCATCAGGTTTACAAGACAGACCAGTTAGATACATAATTGATGATGTTGTTAAATTCGTAAACAGAGAAATCCGCCGTGGAAACAAATATGATGCAATTATAATGGACCCTCCATCATATGGAAGAGGAGCAAATGGAGAAGTTTGGAAATTTGAAGAAAATATATATGATTTAGTTGAATTATGTACAAAAGTATTATCAGACAATCCATTATTTTTCTTAATAAATTCATATACAACAGGAATATCAAGTACTGTTTTAGAAAATATTTTGAAGTTGAATATTAAAAATAAAGGTAACTTTAGTAATGGAGAAATTGGTTTGCCAATGACAAATTCAAAACTAATTTTACCTTGTGGAATTTATGGAAAGTGGGAGAGCTAATTTTTAAATTGGGGACGGAGAAAATTTTAAATTTTTGAAATCAGGGACAGAGATTCTGATAAGACTTTTGGGGACGGTCTTGTTTTGTTTCAAAAATGAAACAAAACAAGACCGTCCCGGAATGTTTCATTTGTCTAAAATCAAAAAGAAAGGAAACACGAAATGAAAAAATTAAACGTATTATACGAAGATAATCACATAATCGTAGTTGAAAAAATGGTTAACATTCCATCACAAGCAGACAAAACAGGAGATATTGACATGCTTTCAATTATAAAAGATTATATAAAAGAAAAATATAATAAACCAGGGAATGTATACTTAGGCTTAGTTCATAGATTAGATAGACCAGTTGGCGGAGTAATGGTATTTGCTAAAACTTCAAAAGCAGCATCAAGATTAAGTGAACAAGTTAGAGTTAAAGAATTTGAAAAGAAATACCTAGTTGTTGTAAATGGAAAACTTGAAAAAGCAAAAGGAGTATTTGAAGATTACTTACTAAAAAATGAAAAGAAAAATATGAGCAAAGTTGTTCCTGAAGGAATTAAAAATTCTAAATATGCAAATTTGGAATATGAGGTTTTAAAATATAATGAGGAAATTAATTTATCAGTTGTCAGAGTGCATTTACATACAGGAAGGCATCATCAAATTAGAGTTCAATTTTCGTCAAGAGACCATAGTATTTATGGCGATCAAAAATATGGTGGAAGAGGTCATGGAAAACAAATTGCTTTATGGGCATATAGTTTAAGTTTTTTACATCCTGTGACGAAAGAAAGAATGGAGTTTAAGGTTTTGCCTGAAATTAATGGTACGTGGAAGATTTTGGAGGATATTAAGGAAAATATATAAGTTACATGGAAAATTGGTATTTTAAACAAAAAAATACAACACAAAATTATATAAAAATAGTAATAAAAGCCTAAAATGTGGGATAAAAAACGAAATATTTACTCAATATGCTAAAAGTAAATATTTCGTTTTTTTATTTAGAAATTTTTAATATTTTAATTATTAATTTTTTATTTGTGATTTTTTAAGTTTTCTATTTCTTCAATAGTCAAGCCTGTTGTTTTTGCAATAATGTGAATGTCTATTTTTTCAGCTAACATATTTTTTGCGATTGTAATTTTTTGTTCTTTAATACCTTGTTTTAATCCTTCTTTAATTCCGTCATTTTTACCTTCAGAATACATACTCTTCATATCAGCATGATACTTCCACTCAGCTCTTTCTCTAAACTTAGCACGCATTCTTTCTTCTTCGTCAGCATTTATATATTCTAATTCATCTTCAGCCTTTTGAACAAATTCATTATCAATCATTTTGATTTCCTCCAAATCTTCATTTAGTAGAAATGTTAACCATTGCTCCAACTTACTTGACACTCTTTTGCATTTTTCTTTAAATTTAGGTAACTGTATGTAATGAAATTCCATTTTATTTGTTAATAATATATTTTCATAATCTCTTTTTAATCTTGCAATCTCGTGAAAAGGCCCGTCATCAAATATATTATAACACAGAATCCAAATTCCAATAACTCTTTTGGCTTTTTTAAAGTCATCATTTTTCATTAAACTTTCATGATATACTCCGGAATCATTAAAAATAGATCTTTCGATTGTATTTTTATAATCTGTCATTTGCATTTCAATATTTACTGTTGTATCATCATTCAAAACAGCTAAAACATCAAGAATTGCACTTCTATCTTTAATTGTCTCTTTATCAAGTGTATATTGTTTTACAAGTTCAATTTTCTTAATTTGAATATCAGTCAAAATAGCCTCAAGCAAGTCTTTTAACAATTCCCAATTTTTCTTGTAACCGAAAATTCGGCTAAAAACATAGTCGTTAGTTGGTTTGTAAATTTTCTTTTTTGTCATTTCTCACTCCTATTCTAGCATATTTAACTTATAGGTTCAATGTTTTTTATAAATTTGTGTGGAAATTTTATAAAAAGAGTATAAGTTTTTGTGATTTTTTGACTTATAAGATTTTTTTTGAATAAAACTATATAAAGGATTATATATAGAGATTTAAAATTTTCTAGAATGAAATATTTCGAAAATTTATTAGAAAAATATTAAAAATTTCTAATAATTATATTAGCATGAAATAGTATGTAAATCAAGGAAAATCGTAAGTTATATTCTGACATTTTTCGACTAGAAAATAAGCCAAAAGGGACGGGGCAAATTGGCACGATTTAATTCGTGCCAATTTGCCCCGTCCCTTTTGGCTTACAGATTAACAAAAAATTACAATAGAAATTGACAAGAAGATTATTGACAAAATTATAATGTTTTTGTAAAATTTAA
>CAMEHU010000038.1 GCA_945917765.1 uncultured Lachnospiraceae bacterium
TATAAGTTTTTTATTTCCCCCAGCATAGCTGGGGGTTTTCTCTAAAGTTAATAAAGTGCGTAAGTTAAAGGTACCTTAACTTACACACTTTATTTTACGCTATCAATTCTAACTTTAAATCTTTAATATTTATTGTAATATTACTCGATTTCTCTTTCTGAAATTTCCTCAGAAATTTTCATAAATGCATTTAACTCTTTTTCTTTACCAATTCCATTTAATAGTTTTTGAACTGAATATTCTGGATTATTTATTAACTCAAGCATTTCTTTTTTTACAAAATCACTTTCATTATATCTTTCAGCTATAAGTGTTCCAATTGTATATGAAATCATTTTTCTCACATTATCCATACCTGTTTCATTTCTTATCGATTCAAGTAGTTTCACATCTAATTGTGCTATTCTATTTTTGGCATTAAGTACATCATTAATAGTAGCATTAGAATTAATTTTAACATTATCATCTAAAATATTTTCTAATGTAATTTCTCCATTTCTTTTTATTTTATTCAAACGTACATATGTCTTTAATACAAAATAATTGTTAAAAGAATCATTTCTTTTTCTGTCTTCAAATTGTTCCTGTAATATATTAGCAATATGACCATATCCATTTTCCTTTAAATACCTTATTGATTCCATTTCATAGAAAATACTTGGAATTTCGCTTGAATATGGATTTTCATCCTTTGTATTATTATAATAATATTGATGTATAAATTCATGAATTACTGTTGGAATATCAGTAACTTCACACGTGATAGGAATAACACATAAATCATGTGTTCCATTGTAATAAGGATGATCAACAAGCTTATCTTTTCCATCTTCAATATTCCAAAGGTAACTTAAATAATCAGCAGTCTGATTTTTTTCCTATGGATAAAATAAAAGTATTCCACCTTTCATCCATTTTTCTTCAAAACTTTTTCCTAGTTTGCCAGATGTATCAAACGAATCTAAAATTTTTTTTGATAATATAAATATATCCGTTTTTGTCATATTTGTACTATGTTCGTCATCTAGTTTAGATTGATTTTCATTAGAAAAATCTTTTGTCTTCTCTTTACCAACTAAAGTATCGATTATATCTTCTTTAGCATTATACATTGTATTATTTATTGCTTCATCTATTATATCTATATTTTTTGAGAAAAAATCATTATATTTATGATCTTTATAAAATTCTAACTCCCAATTTAAAAGATTCAGTGCATTTATCTTGTTGTATTTTTCCAAAAATTCGCGTGTATCCTTTGATTTAATAAGTAATTTTAATCCATCTATATCATTTACACTAGATAAATAATTTAAATACAACCTATCATTTTCAAAAAATTGAGTTATATTATAGTATAATTCATCTTTTTGCTTTACTCCATTTATGGGGATAAACGTATAATTTCCCTTTATATTACTTTTTAATATATCCATATAAAAATCTGGAAATCTATCATGATACTTTGAATTTAAGATATTATCCATTAATTCAATGGCTTCTTTTTTTAAACTTTCATTTTTTCCCTTAAATTGCTTTCTATCAAAATTGTGATTTATTCTAAAAACATTATTCTTCTCAGTCTCAATATCACCAATACATATCTCATCATATTCTTCTAAAAATATTTTGTATAATTCCCTGTTTTGGTTTATCTCATCTCTAATATAATTCGCTATTATCACATCATTTTTATATTTATATTTTATAGGTATTATCTCCGATTCAACAATGTTTCCTGATGTAAGTTTTTTCAATTTTACTCCAAAGATTCTATTTATAAAATCCTTTAATTTCATAGTTGTTCTCCTTTAATATTACTATATTTATGTAAAAAGTATATCATTCAATCCCAATAAAAACAATAGTTTTAAAAGAAAAGTCCAAACACTTTTACGAGAAAATTATATCATTATAAACAATTTCCTCAGCAGTATGTTTATAATTATTCATCAAACTAACCCACAAAAGTTGATTTGTTTTTTTTAATTGCTCATTTGTATTATCTTGTTCAGTCATTACCTTAATAAGCCTATTAATTCTTTCAGTAGCTGTTCTATCTATTTCCGCAAGATGTTTATTTAGTGTTCCATTCATCAATAATTCGGTATATAAACTTCGCTTGTAATTCTTAATATAATTTTTAACCTTGCTCTGCCATATTTGCCTAAAATCACATTTTCACAACATTCTGTATTGTTTTCAGTATCTTCTTTAACTCTTTGTCCTTTTAGTCTAGTAGCTTCCTCAAGAGATAATCCTTTTCCTAGATAATACTCTGGGAAATAATAATCTCCATCTCGCTTATACCAAAATCCGTTGTTTTTATCATATATTTCATTTTTTAATTCTTCCATAATTCAAATCCTCCTTTTAAGTTTTATCTTGCGTCATTTTTGTTTTTTGCTTTTTTATGAACATTCGCATCTTCTTTAAGTTCAACCCTTTTATTAAAATTATTTGCAATTTCATAATCATCATCACTAAAGATTCCATTTCTATACAAGTCATCACTAACAATTTTATAATTTTCATCTTTGTCGTAGTTAATTCTATTTTGAAAGTGTTTCATAATGTTATGCCAAAATTGTTTTAGCTTAGATACTTGCCCTTTTAAACCGTTTACATATTGTTGTAATTTATTAATATTTTCATCTTTCTTGTTTATTATTACATTTAGTCTATATATCTCATCATCTTTGGTTTCAAGTTGATTTTCTAATTCAAAATTTTTATAATGCATCTTCTCATACTTATCTTCAAAATCGTCTATAAACTTATTTAGTCCATTTATATCTCTAACTGATTGTGTAGTTTTTGAAACTTGTTTCGTATAGTCTATAATTTTTTCTATATCTTCATTTGAAATTACTTTATTGTTTTTATTTAGCTTAGCAGGTTTTAGCCCGTCTAACATAGTTTTAATATCTTTTGATGAATTATCAATTACCATCATATTTTCAGTAGTCTTGTCAAACTTTTTTCTATTTTTAGCATATTGCTTTTTAAATTCTTTATAGTTCTTCATATCTTTTACATTGACATCAATGTTTCTGCCTTTTTGTTTATGCTTTAGTTCAGCAGTTCTGCCATAAAATTTATTATAAGATTTAATACAACAATTTCTCATCGAATCTTGTATTGCAGTCAATGACTGCTTTGTAAAAATTTTAGATTTGGCAATTTGTTTTTTCATTCCTCTAGTATTGTTATTACTTACTGGAACACCAACTATATGTAGGTGGGGAGAGGTTTCGTCAAAATGTACTACTGCATTTGCTATTTTAAAATCTGGTACAATTCTTGTTAAATCTTTAATTTGTTCATTATATACATCAATCATTTTGTGTCTATATGTTTCATCTTTGTTAGTCCAAAACTCCATATCACCAAGCTCTACAATGAACTCACAAGCCAAGTCCCATAAGTTGCTATCAGAGATGTGTTTGAAATAGTTGTCTATTTTTCTGTCTGCTCTGGTTTGCTTATTATTATATTCAATGCGAGAATCCTCAAATTCCTGCAAATACAATTCTTGCACATCACGATATAAATTACTGGTGCCATATATTACAAAAATGTCTTCCTTGTTATTATCGTAATCTCTTAAATTATGCTTATTAACTCTAGATAGTTGCTTTGCATTTTGAATGCCATTGTTACTAAAAGATGTTTCACCAGATGGATTAGTTTTAGCAATTTCTTTTGCTTTGTTTGTTCTGTTTTTATCACTGCCTAAGTGAATAGAGTATGATAATTCTTCCATTTTGTACAAGCCTCCTTTGATTATACTTTATATAATTTCTTCTTTAGCTGGTACTATCCATATAATTTGCAGATATTAATATGCAAATTATACAAGCCAAAAAGAAAATGTAAGGTTTTCTTTTTGGTAAAATTAACTAGGCTTGTTTTGGTGAAGACCAAAACTTAGCCGATGTTAATTTTTAATGGAGTTATCTTTGATAAGTCCATTGTCATCTAATCAAATTTGAGGTAGCAAATTTGGTTAGATGATGCCTCGCAGAGTCCCCGAGTTTTGATAGTATGTCAAAACTCATAGGGGGTTATGAATTTTGTCAAAGCAAAATTCATCTCTGCCTCGCCAATTTAAAAATATTGTTAAATTTTAGTTAGTGAAGGGCGAGGCAGGTGCATATTTTGAGCAGTTAATTTTGGTTATATTAATGTGCTTATTGCTCGTATTTAGTCAAAATTTATCTGTGAAAAATATGCACTTACAAACTAGCTTATTTATTTTTTCTCTTTTTCTTCTTGGTACTTTCAGGAGGTATAACATGTGTTACTACACTTAAATGAACATTACCATCTGGCTTAGCAAGAAAGTTCTTCATTTCCTTTATTGCAAAAAATCTAATTGGCTTTTCATATTTTTTAATTTTAAAACTTACAACTTTATCTTTGTATGCTGCAATTTCATTCTTCAATCCTTCAGCTTCGTCAAATTCTTCGCCATTAAAATGATATTCGCCTAAGTCTAAGTAGTTAATGTTCATCTGCTTTTTCATCTCATCAAGATATTCATTAACTTGCTTAGCACTAAGATTAATTGATGTACTTACATTTTGTAAATTTCCATCAGTCTCCATCGTTGAAGGAATATCAATTACACCTTTTTTATATAATTTGTCCACTTGCTCTATAAAGCTACTTCTTAGATTAACCTTTTCAATATTAATTGAACCATCTTCATTTTTATTCAAGGCAACACTTTCAATAAACTTTGAAATAAAGGCTTGTTTTTCTTCTTTCGATTTCATAGTCCAAAGGTTAAGTATTACATCTTTATACATTTGACCTTCTATAAGTGTTTCTTTTTCAATATCCCTTTTGGCTATTAGATGAGCTGGATTATAACATTCCTCTTGTAAGTCTATTGAGTTTATTCGCTTTGTTTCTAGTATAGATAACCTTTCATCAATAACTTTGAAATCCTCCGCAAAATCGTCCATTTCAACAATTCCGTTCATATATGCCTTTTTTAATCTATCTTTTTGGGCTGTTAGTTTTGATATTTCCTTTTCAATTTCTTTACTTTCATCATCTTTCTTTTCAGCAAGCAAAGGGTAGAAGAATTTGTTAACGTGGTAGTCATATTCGATAAAATCCAAAATATGATTTATTAAAGTTCCTTCAACATCGTCCTCATTAAAATAGATTTTGCACTTTTCGCAAGTATAGTACATATATTTAGACTTTTTGCCTCCAGCACCTTTGCCTGTCATTATTCGTCCACATTTTGGACAAATCAATTTTTGAAAAAATATATAAATTCGATGTCTTGAATAAGCTCTTTGATTTTTACCTTTTTGATTTTGCGTATCTTCCCACATTGCACGAGATATAATAGGAGGAACAACATTCATATAAATTTCGCTTTCTCTAGTTTTATCTTTTTTATACCTTTCAAAATCTCCCATATAAACTCTATTATTTATTATCTTTTCAATAGTTGAATCGCCCCATTTGTTTTTAACGGGAGAGGGGACTTTTTCATCATTTAAAATATTTGCAATTTGTTGGTATGACTTGCCTTCAAGGTACATCTGATAAATTCTTATAACTATGTCTTTTGTAGAATTATCAATTTTTATTGTTTTATCAGTATCTCTGTAATAACCAAAAGGGCAAACACCTGGAATATGACCCGCTTTAATTGCACCACCTAAGCCAAACTTTGTTCTTTCAGATACTATCTCAATTTCAAGTTGTGAAAGAACGGTTAACATTCTTATAAAAAATCTTCCATTGGCAGTAGAGGTATTTACATCATCTCTATCACATATTAAGTAGCAATGATATTGCTCTAATGTGCTAATTAATATTTCCAAATCTCTTACGCTACGCGTTACTCTATCAAGTTTATACGCAACTATATAATTGATTTTCCCAGACTTCATATCTTCAATCATCTGCTGAAACTGAGGTCTGTGTGTCATATCTTTTGCTGAAATTCCAGCATCTTTGTAAACTTTATAAATCTCATAACCCTTATATTTACAAAGTGCTTCAAGTTTTTCTTTTTGCTCTCCTAAACTAAATCCTTCTCTTGCTTGATCCTCCGTACTTACACGAATATAAATTCCTGCAACATTCTTTTTTTCAGTGTTATTTTGTTCATTGTATTCCATCAAATAACCTCCATTCTCTAACAAAAAAGGCGTTAGACTAGCTTATTAGCTAACTAGCACCTTTTTTTACGTTATACTTTACTAAAACAAAAATAACTTTTAGTATCAGTTAGCCTTGATAATTTCTCTTAAACTTGAGAGTGGATATTGATTAGTTAAATCATTTATGTAGAAATAGTTGTGATAATTAAAGAATAAATATGTTTTACCTTTAATTTCAACCTTATGTGGTTCTACATAAGCAATATTAAACTTTTCAAGTCTTCTCAAATTACCGTTTCTTATCTTTGGTTCACAATTACTAAAAGTGCAAGCCCATTTGATTTTTGAACGTAATTCATTTTCAATAGTTATTTCTCTTTCAATCGTAGAAATCATATCACATAAACCTCCTTTTTTCAATAGTTTGAGGCTATTTTTGCTTTTTTAGAGGACTACTGCACCGAAAAAAGAGCAAAAAAATAAGCCGAAGTAAATCGACTTTTAAATGATATTCTTTTTGGATTTTTTAAAACTCGCTTATAGCAATGCTTTTCACGAGTTCGAGTAAATCCACCTTTGGTGCAGATGGCCGGAATCGAACCGGCACGGTTTATTCAACCGCAGGATTTTAAGTTATCGGAACATTTTCTTTTTTATTATTGTTAAGTTACATTTAATGTTATCATTTATAGCTTAAAGTCGGTAATTTGTAAGTGATTTCATCATTTTTATTATAATTATTATATTCATATCAATTTAACAAACTTTGCCAAGTTTGTTAGAAATTTGTTAGAAAAATTATTACAGTATTATATTCATTCCAAACTCAAATTTTAAAATTCAAATTTTGCATATTTAAAAATCATGACCAGGTGTTATTAAAACCATACCTGGTCCAAATTTTCGCCACAAAATTAATTGTCGTGCGAAGGAAAGGACAAACATATGCAAGATTATAATTTTTATAAAATAAATGAAACACTAAATCATAAATACTATCAAATACCACAAGAACTATTTGTGAGCCCACTATACAAAAACACTTTAAATTCAGATAGTAAATTATTATATGGATTTCTGCTAGATAGATTATCATTATCAATTAAAAATAATTGGCATGATGAAAACGGAAATGTATATTTGATATTTACCAGAAAAGAAGTTCAAGAAAAATTGAACTTATCAGATAAAACTGTTACTAAAGCATTTAAACAGTTGATAGATACAAAATTAATATATGAGAAAAAGCAAGGGTTTAGCAAACCTAAATTAATTTATGTTGCTAAGATACAACACCAAACTCCTGATTTTTCACATAATCGTAAAAATTACGATTATATAACCGGAGATTCTACGACTACCGAGTCGGAAAAATTACGAGCAATCAATACTAATAATAATTATACTAATAGAACTAATGGAGCCAATAAAAATTCTTCTTTTATACCTTATGAATGCCAAAATAATTACCCTGATAATTTTTTCGATAATTATTATGCTAATTAAGATTAGCATAACAGAATAACAATTTTATTAAAATTGTTATTCAAATGAAGTTGCAATAATTTATATATTGCAACTTCTAAATTAAAATAGGCATCAAAGCCTATTTTAATAAGCATAAAAATTCCGAATTTTTATGCGAGGGTGCAGGAACTCCTGCCACACGGACAAACTTGTTTGTCTAGTGTGTTAGACAAGTAAAACTTATCCTCGCAAATTCGAGAAAGACGGAAGCTATGAGCTATGCAATAGTAAGGAACGAAAAATTAGTTAGGGCTAAAGCACAAGGTATATGTGTTCATAATGATAGAAGAGCTAAAAATCATTCTAATAAGGAAATTGATGTTAGCAAAACATATATGAATTATTATCTAAAGAAGAATGAATTGAACTATGTAAAAGAGTTCGATAGATTAAAAGAGAAGTATGATTATAAAGGTCAAATAAGGAGCAATAGCATTATACTGTGTGAAATGATTTTTACTTCTGATGATGCCTTCTTTCGTGAAATTGGTTTTGAAGAAACCAAAAGGTATTTTGAAGAAAGTTACAAATTTATCTGTAACTATAACAATTTAGGCGAAGAAAATATTATTTCAGCAGTAGTTCACTTAGATGAAAGTACACCACATATGCATTTAGTTTATGTTCCTATTGTTCATGTTAAAGATGAAAATGGAGCTGATATTAATAAAGTATGTTGTAGAGATTTTTGGAAAGGTAGAGATAGTTATAGAAAGCTGCAAAATGCTTACTATGAATATATTACGTCAAAAGGATTTAAACTAGAAAGAGGCTTACCTGTTGAAGAAACAAATAGGAAGCATGAGAATATTCAAGAATTTAAGCAAATAACCAATTTCGAAAATACCAAGAAAGTTTTAAACAGCATAAAATTAGATTTGCCGGAAGTACCTGATTTGAAAGACCTTAAGAAAGTAATGTTAAACAGAGATGAAAAGATTATGAAAAGAATTATTGAACCTAAAGATCAGTTAATTCAAGAATTATATAATAATAACATTGCTTTGCATAAGGAACTTTCAAAACAAGCTAAAATTGTTGATATTGCCACTGATTTTCAAAAAGAGAAAGAAGATATTTTAGAAAAAAATAGAATGTTAAACCAACAATGCAAACAACTCAAAAGAAATTATGAAAGCAAAGAGAAACAGTTAATTAATAAGTATGAAGATAAGATTTATACTATTAATTGTAAATATCATAAAGTTATTAATGAGTTAGAGAAAGAAAATAATTTTTTAAAGAAAGTAGTTGATAGATTTAAAACAACAGTCAAAACGTTCATTTACTGGGTTTGTAACAAGTTTTCAGTTTCTTCTGAAGAACAGCTTATGAGAGATTTTGAAAAAGAAACTAGAATGAATTTTGATGTTGAAAAGGTTGTAAAAGTGGAACAATTAAAAATTGAAAAAGATGATTGGGATTTAGAGTTATAAATTATATTAAAAATGAACAATTCAAAATAATTGAATTGTTCATTTTTCACTTTAATTATCAGCTTGTAATTTTCTTCTATATTCCAATAATTTTTGCTTTCTAATTTCATTTGATTTTTTCAACTTAGAAATTTGACTATCATATAATTTTCCAAGAGAAATAATCTGCTCCCTTGTTAAGTCCGTGCTTTTAATATTTCCAGTACGATACTGCTTTTGGAGTTTCAGTAATCTTGTTTCATCATTCTCTATATTTTTTATAGATTGTTCAAAACTTTCCTTTCTCTTATTAGCTATCTCTTGTGTTGCTATAACTTGATTTTCTATAGGAGTAATATTTCTTTCCTTTTTACTAAATAAACTCCTAAAAAATTTTTTAATTCTATAAAATATACTATTTTCATTTACTTCGATTAACATTTTATCTTGTGTATTTTCTTTCATAATATTACTCTCCCTTATTTTGACCATCTTTCTGCATATCAATTAACTGTTCTGCTTCAGAAATTTTCTTTTCCTCTTTTTCAAGTGATGTTAGAGTTTTTTCTTTTCCCTCAAGCCATGCTATTAGTTCGCCATCAATAGATTCATCTCGTCTATTATTTGTTTCTTCATTTTGATATTCATATGTCTTTGTTTCTCTAGCTTTTTTCAAATCATTAATGAACTGTTCATTAATAAACTCTGGATCAATATATGCTACTAAATTTTTTATAGGTAATTGTGTTTCATCTATATGTTTAACAAGATACATGTAAAAATTCCTATCCTCGAGTATTGGCAAAACAGCTAAGTTTAATAATGTGCCTCTTGTATCTGGTATGCCATATTCATCATTATAGCAGTAATTCTTTCCATATTTATAAGTTTCTTCTGAATACTCATTAATAGCAGCACTAACATCCATATCAACCTCATCTATAGTTCTTAATTTACTAGCTAACAACGCAGTTTTTAATGGTTGGGTTGATGCAATACCAACTAATTGATCTTCTTTACCTTGAATAAAATCATGTAAAGTATGTGGATAAGCAAAATACACTGTACTATCATCATTTGCAAGTTTTTCATGTATTCCCAAAACATCAAAGTCTTCTTCATATGATTCTTCTAGATTATCTTCGTATGATTCTTCATATTCATCATAATAGTTTTCATAGATATTATCTGGATCATTTTCCTTATATACAGGAGCATATCTACTATAATGAGCTAGTTCTTCTTCTCCATATAGTTGAATTAATTTTTTAAAATATTCTTCTGGACTCTCACCAACATTTGCAATATCTTCATTAAATATTAAGTTCTCTAAGAACTTTTCTTCTAATTCATAAAATTCAGATGTAGAACTAGCTCCAGTAGTTTCTAGCACTTTATTTTCTTGTTGTTCGTATTTGGATTGTAATACTTCTACGTCACCTATTTTTTTTAATTCTTCATCTAATTCTTCTATACTTTCTTCAGTTTCAGATACTTCTTGATATAAATCAGACTCTGTACCTTCACTATATTCGAACATATCTATTCTATCATTTAACTCACTCAATTTTTCTTGTAACGAGTCTTTTCTATCTGTAATTTCATTATATTTTTTTATCTTCTTTTTTAACTCTTCATTACTACTAATAACATCTTTTGCTAATATTAAATCATCAATTTTACCCATATATTACCTCCAAAATATCATATAATAATACAAATATATTATCTCATAAAATATATTTTTTTCAATACCTGTAATATAAATTTAATATTTTTATAATAATATTGTAATATTTTATATACTCGATATATATTTTTGATTTCTACTTTTTGGCTTATCTGGTATTGTCATCTGTAATTTTCCTTGTTCTAATAATTGATTTATGTAATTGTTTTTAAACTTATATACATCAGAATATCCAAAATATTGTACAATCTCTTTTAGAGATTTTTCTGCTTTACATAGTTCCAATATTTGTTTTTCACTTACTGCTAACTTACTGCTTTTCTTACTGCCTAACTTACTGCTTTCTGTTTTAACAGTATCATCATATTCAAAAGGATTTTCTTTATATTTAAACGAAACTCTTAAAAAATGTTCCATAAATTTAAAACAACTTTTGTCATAAGCATCCAAAATTCTTAATACGCCAGAACCAATATTTTCAATCAATTCAACGTCTTTAAACACCCTAATCAATTCTTTATTTCTTGGAGCAGTAACACCTTCTAAAAATTCTTCTTGTGATAATTCTTGTGGTAATCCACCAGCTGAAGTTATTTCTATTCTATCTGAATATAATTCTATAATAGGACTATTTCCATAAGAATAATCATTATGAACAATTGCATTTATGACTGCTTCTTTTAAGGCTCTGCTATCAATTTTTTCTTGTTCTTTTCTTCCAAAATATTCTATTTTAGCATATGTAGTGTTTTCTACATCAAGCCTCTCTAGTATTCTTTGTGTTGCTGTAATCAAACAACGGTTACCAAATTCAAGGTTTTCTAGTAGTTCAAGTTTATTATTTCCTAAATATTTTACAAGTTTTATTGATACATTGTTCTCATCTGCTAATAAGAAGGCGTTATAGTTGTATTTTCCTTCACTTGTTAATAAGTCAAGGTTTTGTAAAAAATTATCGTTTAATTTTAAGTTGTGTTCTTCATAATAAATTTTTAATTGATTAAATGTAAGTTCTTGCCTTGGTGAGTCAATTTCTTTGAGTGTATTTTTTATTCTTTTTGAATACATATTATCAATCATTCTCTCTGTCATTCTTTCTTTACTGCTTCCAACTCTAATGTAGCATCCTTCTGGCGTTCTGCCTTTTTTTCTTAAATAATAAGGCTTTTCAGTTCCACTTGATATTGTTACTTTTATTACATCTGTATTATCTATTGTTTCCACAACTACGTCAAATAATCCTAATGTTGATGGTTGAATGTTGTGTTTTATTCTATCTTTTATTTGTAATTGTACTTGATCTATGTCATCAATTCCAACTGGTTGTCCATTTTTGTTGATTCCAACATAAATTGCACCGCCTTCTTTGTAGTTAAGAAAAGCTATAACTTCTTGTTCGAAGTCTTCGTTTAGTTTTTCTTTGTTTTCAATACGATTGTTTTCAATATTTTTCACAAAATCACTCTCCTTTATTATTCATAATACAGTTATTTGCATTTTTACATTTCTCACAAAATTCACTATTTTTATATTTGTTATCAGTTCTTACTTGATTTAATATATTTCTTAGTCTTTCTTTATCTACTTCTATTCCGATTTCTTGAAGAATTATAATTCTATATGCTAATAACCATTTATAATAAGCATTTACGCTTTGAAATAATTCAAATAATTTTTCTTTATCTTTTTTGGTCATATGTGATATCTTATTTCGTTCATTCACACATTTATCAAGAAATACATTCCTTCCTAAGTATATATCACACTCATATTTTTTATTATTCTCTAATTGTATTTCCTCATAAAAAATTTCTTGCAACAAAGTATAATTATCAATCAAATATCTTAAATAATCTTTAAAACATGGATTATGATATTTCTCTATATATTCTTTTATTTTCTTTTTTGAATCATTATTGAGTATGTTATATTCATCAATGCTTTTTTTCAAATATTCAATAGTTTTCCTGTCTTTGTCACTCTTTTCTGGTAGTTTATCTTTAATTTTTGAATTGCAATATCCATCTATTGATTGTAATAAAGTTACTAAGAAATCTTCCATATACTTATTATATATCATTTGTGACATAAACAAGCCTATAATTGGGTATCTTCCAATGTTTTCTTTTAAATTATTCCAGTTCAATATAAATTCACCAATGTCCAAAATTTCATTTAAGTTCACTAAACTGTATTTCTTTTTTAGCATATCATTTGAAGAATAGCAAAAATAGGGCATCTGACCATGTTCATATATAATATTATTGTCTTGATATAATTCAAAACTTTTTATTCTAGGAAAATATCCAACACATACTGATATGAATTGATAAATATTCATAAACTCATTAAAAAAAATATTGCTATTAGTAGTTTCGTTATTGCTTTCTATTTCTATAAAATCCTTTCCTAATTTAATATTATATTTTTCAACAGTACCAACTATATCTTCTTTCAATAAAAAATTATCTTGGAATGTAACTTTATATTTTTTTATATTATCAACAAAATATTGGTTTATGCTAATTCCTTCAAATATATGTTCATATTGTAAATGAGTAATATTATTATCATAATCTATATTACAATCAATGCAATTAATTAACGTAACAATTTTTCCATTCTCTGCTTCTACATGGATAATATTGTCATATGACCATATTCTCAAAATATCAATTTGACTTTTTATATAATCATCATTTTGTATTGACAATGTTCTTTCTTTTTCATTTAAAATCATTTTTCCATTGATATTTAATTCTAATACTTTTTTTATTAACATCTTACTCTTTTCTAAACTCCTTTAACCATGTATATACTTCATCTTCAGTTAAAACCCCATGTTTCAATTTATTAACTCTATCTTTAGCATCTTTTTTCCATTTTTCAAAATCTTTCTTCATCTGCTTATTATCTTTATTTCTACCAACAGCCATAGACTTTAGCTGATATAATCTTCTATATTCTGCAAGTGCTTTATTTTGTTTTAGCCTTTCATTGTAAGCTTGGAATGCACCTTTTTCTCTACAAGTCTTTCCATCAGGTTTCGGATAATCACAATAAATTTCATCTAACCTCGAAGTAGGAATAAAATACATTCCACAATTTTGACACTTCTTAATTGGACTACCTTGTGCTTTAACAAGTTCTTCAAGAACTGCATAACAAATAGCAGATAAATCCTTACTTTCGTGAGTATCAATCATAGAAACTAATATATCATTATTCTTGAAACGCTCCAATAATTGCAACTCACTCAAAATGCTAAATTCTAAATGTTTATTTGAATAATTATCTTTTATAACATTATCATTTTTATTGTATTTATACAAGTCACCTAGATGTTTTATTAAATAAACTGCAAATCTTTGATTGGGTGTAAATTCCTCCAAGTTTTCTCTATTATCTAAATTGTAAATATAAGTAACACAGTTTATCATTTCTTCTTGTATTTCCTGAATCTTATATTGTAATGCCAAAAATATTTTTTCCATTTCTTTTAAATATTCAGCTTCATCTTTATATTTATCTTTCAATTCAAAACTATAATACTCATCTAATTCTTTTAAGATTTCGAAACCATAAGCATAAAAAAATGTATCATAAGCACTTTCATAATTCTGAAAATTAGCATTTAAAAATCTTACTAAAAACATTCCGAATTTTTCATGATATGGGAAATACATATTGCCTGGAAATTTTAATCCTTGTTCTTCAATAGCAGTCTTTTTCTTTTTATCTTCTAAATACACACTAACCAATCTATTGTCATATTCAACTTTTGTATTAGCCTTATACAAATATAGCGGAGTAGCATAATATTCCTCTTTTTTCTCCCTATTAAACCATATATAAAATCCATCAAAAAAATTCATCTCTGGTAAATTTGTTTTCATTTTAATTATTCCCCCAATTTATTTGTTAACAATTTTTATTTTTTTACATTTTGTTATTGACATTCTATTATAATTATACTATAATGTGATTACGATTACAATAGTTTAATGAATAATAATTGTAAAATGGAATTAGTACATTGACAAACACACTAGTTTTAGTGTCATATGAAAATGTTGTAGAACATTTAAAGAAACTTCAGTCTGGCTTAACGTGATGTTGAGGGGCTGCTCGGCTAACGGTGGAGAGGTGAAATTCCTATGTAGTCTAACAAACTATCTACAGCACTCCCCTAGTAGATGGGACAGGGTAAATATAATCTACTAATTACACGCAAGATTTGAATTTTAAAGAAACGGAGGAATGCCATGGAAGATAACAAATACACTCAAGAAATGTTTGCTGATTATCCTGATGTTGTTGATGTATCTGGACTACAATCAATGCTTGGAAACATAGGCAAACAAACAGCTTACAAATTAGTTCAACAAGGTATTATTAAATCAATCAAAGTTGGGAAGCTATACAGAATACCTAAGATAAATGTTATCGCTTTTTTAACTAATAATACTGTAAAAAATTAGAAAGGAGATTTCAAAATGTATGATATTACAGCATATTTAACAATTAAAAATAAAACTTATTATACAGTATTGACTTACTATGTAGATGGCATTAGAAAACAAAAATGGGTATCTACAGGATTTAAGGAAAATGAGAGTAAGCGAAAAGCTGAAAAGAAACTTATTCAAATACGAGATGAGTTTAAAAATAAGTTAGAGACAATAACAACAACTTCTACAGAAGATAAAAAAATTCAAATTTCATTTTCAGACTTTATGATAAAATGGCTTGAAATGATAAAACACCAAGTTGAAGAATCAACTTATACTGGCTATAAAAGACAGATTGAGGGGCGAACTAAGAAATACTTTACTGAACATCCAATCATGCTTGATGAATTGAAACCGGTTCATATTTTAGATTTTTATAATTGGTTATACACAGAAGGCTTAAAAGGAACTACTGTTACAAAATATCATGCTAATATAAGAAAAGCATTGGATTATGCAGTAAAAACGGACTTAATACTAACTAATCCAGCAATAAAAGTTGGACGACCACAGCAAGAACAATTTATTGCAGATTTTTATAGCGAAGACGAACTAAATACATTATTTAAAATTGTAAAAGGTACACAACTTGAAGTTATAGTATACCTTACTGCATTTTACGGATTAAGACGAAGTGAGGTTCTAGGAATAAAATGGTCGGCTATAGATTTTGTAAATAAAACCATTACAATTAGCCATAAAGTTGTTACAGTTACAGATGAAAGCAAAGAAAATAAAACTAAAACAAAAACTATTACCAAGAGTAAAACAAAAAATAAATCTAGTTATAGAACACTTCCTTTATTTAAAGAAATTGAAGATTTACTTTTATATACTAGAAAAATGCAAGAATATTATATGTCTATTTTTAAGGATAGTTATAATAAACAATATATGGATTTTGTTTGTGTTGATGAATTAGGAAACTTAAGAAAACCTGATTATGTTAGTCATAAATTTAAAGATATATTACGAAAGAACAAATTAAGAGAGATTAGATTTCATGATTTAAGGCATAGTTGTCGGAACATTACTTGTAAAGAAAAGTATCTCCATAAGAGAAATACAGGACTGGCTGGGTCATTCAAGTTCAAAAACTACTGAAAGATATACACACCTAGATTCAAGCACTAAAATAAAATCTGCTTCTGCTATTGAAAATGCTTTAAGTTTTAATAGTAATAACGAAAATGATACTAATAAAAAAGATATATTAGATCTGGACTCTAATACATCTGATAAAAGAAACTTTGTGAATTGTTAGAAATTTGTTAGAAAAATCTATCAATTCTTTTAATTAAAACCTCAAGCTAATCTTCAAAAACGCTTGAGGTTCTAATGGTGCAGATGGCCGGAATCGAACCGGCACGGTTTATTCAACCGCAGGAT
>CAMEHU010000039.1 GCA_945917765.1 uncultured Lachnospiraceae bacterium
GAGGTGAAATTTAAGTGCCAACAATTAATCAATTAGTAAGAAAAGGAAGAAAAACTGGAACAACAAAATCTACAGCACCAGCTCTACAACATGGTTACAACACAATGAAAAAAACAACAACAAATAAAAGAGCACCACAAAAAAGAGGTGTTTGTACAGTTGTTAAAACAGTTACACCAAAGAAACCAAACTCAGCTTTAAGAAAAGTAGCAAGGGTTAGACTTTCAAATGGTTATGAAGTTACTTCTTACATTCCTGGTATTGGTCACAACTTACAAGAGCATAGCGTTGTTCTTATAAGAGGTGGAAGAGTAAAAGACTTACCTGGTGTTAGATACCACATCATAAGAGGAACATTAGATACAGCTGGTGTTAAAGACAGAATGCAAGCTAGATCTAAATATGGAGCAAAGAAACCTAAGAAATAAAATTTAAATTAGGAAAAAATGAAATAGTGCTAATAACTTACTAATTTAAGGTACTTAAATTAATAATAGATTATAGCGCTATACGGGAAAGCAAAAAGCTTTTCAGAGTACCTTATGATACTTGAGGTATATAAGTATCAAAATATTAAAAGGAGGGAAGAATAGTGCCAAGAAAAGGATATATAGCAAAAAGAGAAGTATTACCAGATCCAATATACAATAGCAAAGTTGTTACAAAATTAATCAACAATGTTATGTTAGATGGTAAGAAAACAGTTGCTCAACAAATCGTTTATGATGCATTTGATATCATAAAAGAAAAAGAGCAAAAAGATGCATTAGAAGTTTTCGAAGCTGCGCTTAACAATGTAATGCCAGTTCTTGAAGTAAAAGCTAGAAGAATTGGTGGTGCTACATACCAAGTGCCAATCGAAATAAGACCAGAAAGAAGACAAACATTAGGTTTAAGATGGTTAGTTATATATGCAAGAACAAGACATGAAAAAACAATGTCTGAAAAATTAGCTGGTGAAATCTTAGATGCAGTTGCTGGAAACGGTGGAGCATTCAAGAAGAAAGAAGATATGCATAGAATGGCTGAAGCTAACAAAGCTTTCGCACATTACAAATTCTAGTAATATTTCTTGTTTGAATACAATTAGAAATATGCTTAGATATTTTAGGTTATATTTTGCTTTATATTTAGCAAATATAATATATTAATGTAAATAGATTTTTTATAATCTATTTATATTTTTACAAAAAATTTAATAAGGAGGAAAAATATGGCTGGTAGAAGTTATCCTTTAGAAAGAACAAGAAATATAGGAATAATGGCACACATTGATGCGGGTAAAACAACTACAACTGAAAGAATTCTATTTTATACAGGTAAAACACATAAAATAGGAGAAGTTCATGAAGGTGGAGCTACTATGGACTGGATGGTTCAAGAGCAAGAAAGAGGTATTACAATTACTTCAGCTGCTACAACATGTTTCTGGAATAATAACAGAATCAATATCATTGATACTCCAGGTCACGTTGATTTCACTGTTGAAGTTGAAAGATCTTTAAGAGTACTTGATGGTGCTATACTTGTTTTAGCTGCTAAAGGTGGTGTTCAACCACAATCTGAAACAGTTTGGAGACAAGGTGATAAATATAAAGTTCCAAGAATGGCTTATGTTAATAAAATGGATATAACAGGTGCAGATTTCATGGGTTGTGTACAACAAATGAAAGATAGATTAAATGCAAATGCTGTTCCAGTACAATTACCAATTGGAGCTGAAGACAATTTCCAAGGAATTGTTGATTTAATTAAAATGAAAGCATTTATTCATAAAGACGATTTAGGAGTTCAAATTGAAGAAACTGAAATTCCTGAAGATATGAAAGCAATGGCAGAAGAATACAGAGCAAAAATGGTTGAAGCTGCTGCTGAACAAGATGATGAATTAATGATGAAATATTTAGAAGGTGGAGAATTATCTGAAGAAGATATTAAGAAAGGACTAAGAATAGGAACAATAGCTAACACTGTAGTTCCAGTATGTTGTGGTTCTTCTTATAAAAACAAAGGTGTTCAAGAACTTTTAAATAACATAGTTGATTACATGCCATCACCACTTGATATTCCTAACATCAAAGGTGTTGATATGGATGGAAATGAAACTGAAAGAGTAACTTCAGATTCAGAACCATTTGCTGCATTAGCATTCAAAATTGCTACAGACCCATTCGTTGGTAAATTATGTTTCTTTAGAGTTTACTCTGGAACATTAGACGCTGGTTCTACAATATTAAATGCTAATAAAGGTAAAAAAGATAGAATTGGAAGAATTCTTCAAATGCATGCTAACCATAGAGAAGATATAGATAAAGTTTATGCAGGTGACATTGGTGCAGCTGTTGGACTAAAAGAAGTTTCAACAGGTGATACATTATGTGATCCAGCACATCCAGTTATATTAGAATCTATGGAATTCCCAGAACCAGTTATTGATATAGCTATTGAGCCAAAAGATAAAGCTAATAGTGAAAAAATGGGAATTGCTTTAGCAAAATTAGCTGAAGAAGATCCAACATTCAAAACATATACAAACCAAGAAACAGGTCAAACTGTTATCGCTGGTATGGGTGAATTACACTTAGACATTATCGTTGATAGATTAAAAAGAGAATTCAAAGTTGAATGTACAGTAGGTAAACCACAAGTTTCTTACAAAGAAACAATTAGAAACAAAGTTAAAGTTGAAGGAAAATTCATTCGTCAATCTGGTGGACGTGGACAATATGGACACTGTTGGTTAGAAATGGAACCATTAGAGCCAGGTAAAGGAATTGAATTTGAAAGCAAAATCGTTGGTGGAGCTATTCCAAAAGAATATATCAAACCAATCGAAGATGGTATCAGAGAAGCTGCTGAAAGCGGTATCTTAGCTGGTTACCCAGTTATCGATTTCAAAGCTACAGTAGTAGATGGTTCATACCATGATGTTGACTCTTCAGAAATGGCATTCAAAATTGCTGGTTCTATGGCATTCAAAGAAGGATGTAAACAAGGTAAATCAGTATTATTAGAGCCTATCATGAAAGTTGAAGTAACAGTTCCAGAAGAATACATGGGAGATGTTATCGGAGACATTAACTCTAGAAGAGGAAGAATGGAAGGTATGGAAGCTAGAGGTGGAAACCAAATAGTAAGAGGATTTATTCCACTTTCTGAAATGTTTGGTTACGCTACAGACTTACGTTCAAAAACACAAGGTAGAGGTACTTATTCAATGGAACCTAGTCACTATGAAGAAGTTCCAAAATCAGTACTTGATAACATTGTTGCAAGTCGTGCAAAGAAAGAAGATTAATAATATTTTGATAAATTTATAGTAGGGTAAGATTTTATTAGAATTTAGTTAGAATTTCGAACTCTAACTTATAAAATTATTCTAAAATATATAAATGGCCAAAATTCAGTGTTTTAGCTGTTTTATACAAATATTTTATTAAAACACTTGCCAAACTAGAAAAAATATTATAAAATGCTTATGTTTAATATAGTTATTAATTTTAAAAATATAAAAGGTGTTCAAGAAATATTATCAACTTGATTTAGGGGAAACCCTCACCAAATTTAAAGGAGGAAAATTTAAATGGCAAAGGAAAAATTTGAAAGAACCAAACCACACGTAAACATTGGTACAATCGGTCACGTTGACCACGGTAAAACAACAACAACTGCTGCTATTACAAAAGTTTTAGCATTAAAAGGTCAAGCTAAATTCGAAGACTATGCTGAAATCGATAAAGCACCAGAAGAAAGAGAAAGAGGTATTACAATTAATACTGCTCACGTTGAATATGAAACAGACAACAGACACTATGCACACGTTGACTGTCCAGGTCACGCTGACTATGTTAAAAACATGATCACAGGTGCTGCACAAATGGATGGTGCTATATTAGTTGTTTCTGCAGCTGATGGACCAATGCCACAAACAAGAGAGCACATCTTATTAGCTAGACAAGTTGGTGTTAAATACATCGTTGTTTACTTAAATAAATGTGATATGGTTGATGATCCAGAATTATTAGAATTAGTTGAAATGGAAGTTAGAGACTTATTATCAAGCTATGATTTCCCAGGAGATGAAATTCCAGTTATCAAAGGATCTTCATTAGCAGTATTAGAAAGCACATCAAAAGATATCAACGCTCCAGAATATGCTCCAATCTTAGAGTTAATGGCTGCTGTTGATAGCTATATCCCAACACCAGAAAGACCAACAGACTTACCATTCTTAATGCCAGTAGAAGACGTATTCACAATCACAGGTCGTGGAACAGTTGCTACAGGTAGAGTAGAAAGAGGTGTTGTTAAATTACAAGACGAAGTTGAAATCGTTGGTTTATCAAAAGAATCTTCAAAAACTGTTGTTACAGGTGTTGAAATGTTCAGAAAATTATTAGACCAAGCTGAAGCTGGAGATAACATCGGTGTTCTTTTAAGAGGTGTTCAAAGAGACGAAATCGAAAGAGGACAAGTTTTAGCTAAACCAGGAACAATTCACCCACATACAAAATTCACATCACAAGTATACGTTCTAACTAAAGATGAAGGTGGACGTCATACACCATTCTTCAATGGTTATAGACCACAATTCTACTTTAGAACAACAGACGTTACAGGTGTTATTGAATTACCTGCTGGAACAGAAATGGTTATGCCAGGTGATAACATCGATATGACTATCGAATTAATCACACCTATCGCTATTGAAAAAGGATTAAGATTCGCTATCCGTGAAGGTGGTAGAACAGTAGGTTCAGGTGTTGTTGCTGATATTATCGAGTAATAATATTTGAAATAAATTATAAAAAGCATTCAAATTTTTTGAATGCTTTTTTGCTATTTATAAACTAATATAATATATTTCAATTTTATTTAAAGAATTTGATTCCAGTTTATTCTAAGTTTAATCCCATTTTATGCCAAGAATATTGACAAATTTAGCTAAAAAGTATATACTATATAAGGGTAAAAAGCACTTGAAGGAGTTGAAAAAATGAAAAGAATAGAAATTTCAATTAGTTCATTGGTGAAGGCAATAATTATAATAGTAATAGGTTTATTATTAGTTATTCAAACACCAACATTTGCAACTACAGGTAAATCTACAGCTCAAAATGTTAGAGTTAGAAAATCAGCCTCAGCAGAATCAGAAGTTATAGAATTACTAGGTGTAGATGACGTTGTTGAAATCTTAGGTAAAGAAGGAGATTGGTATAAAGTTTCTTTTAAAGGAACAATAGGATATGTAAGCCAATCATTTATTTCTACAAATGAAAAAAATAGTAATGAAAATAGTGAATCAAAATCAAATAATAATCAAAACGAAGAAATTAATAATAATGATAATAATAGTAATGAAAATAATAGTACTGATGTAAATGATTCTGAAAATACTGATGTAAACAATAACAATACAGAAAATAATGATAATAGCACTGAATCAAATAGTGATGAAAATGTTCAAACAGAAACAAACACACAAACTACAGTGACTACAAGAATTTATAAAATGGCAGAAACATGTAATGTAAGAATCTTACCAGTTGTAACTGCTGAACAAATTGGTGAAATAGAAAAAAATGAAAAAGTTACATTAGTAATTAATGCTAAATTATGGGCATATATTGAATCAGAAAGCATTAGTGGTTGGGTAAGAATTGATAAATTATCATCAGAAGATGTTGAAGTTTCAATTGGAGAAGAAAATAATAGTGAAAACAACAACGTAAAAGATGACAATTCAAATAATGAAGATAATAACGAAAACAATAACGATAAAAAAGAAGAGGAAAAACAACCAGAAACAATTACATTTGCACCAAGAACAATGTATGTTGGAACTACTGCAATTAATGTAAGAAGCGAATCTAACACTAGTTCAAATGTTGTAGATTCTTTAGAACTTAATTCAGAAGTAAAAGTTGTTGGTGAACAAAATGGTTGGTATATGGTTGAAATTAATGGAAAGAATGGATTTATTAGAAAAGATTTGTTATCTAATAATAAAAAAGAAGTTAGTTCAAGAAACAATCAATTAGACAGAAATGTTGCAGCACAAAATAATAATCAACAACAATCTGCTCAACAAGAAGGAACAGCTACTATAGTATCAACAGTAACTGAATCTACACAAGTTGCTGAAGCTGCTCCAGTAGCAGAATCTGCACCAGCAACTGAATCTGTACCATTATCATCTTCAGGTGTATCAGGAAGTGATATTGCAGCATATGCGCAACAATTTGTTGGTTGTAGATATGTTTATGGTGCAACTGGACCAAATTCATTTGACTGTTCTGGTTTAACTAAATATGTTTATGCTCATTTTGGATATACATTAAATCGTACATCAAGAGATCAAGCTGTTCAAGGTGTTGCTGTAACAGGAGAATTACAACCAGGTGACATTTTAGTTTTTTCTAATAACGGAAAAAATGTAGGTCATGTTGGAATTTATATAGGAAATGATAAATTTGTTCATGCATCAGATAGTAATACAGGTGTTATAATATCTAACCTATCTGATAGATGGAATAAATCAAAATATTGGGGGGCAAGAAGAATCTTATAAAAATAGAGGTTTTCTTGTATAAACTAAAACAAAATAAAAACTAATATATTTGGGTAATAATTATAAGGAGGAATTTCCATTGAGTAAAAGGCCGATGTTAATTATTACCATATGTTATATAATTGGAATTATAATGGGGCTATATTTGAAAATAAATATAGCTCTTTTGCTTTTTACAATTATAGGCATACTAGTTATTAACTATTTTTTACAAATGAAAATGAGGCAAATTGAAGACGATGAACAGCATATTAATCATGAGAAGAAAAGCATTGATAAAATTATCTTAATTATTGGATTTATAATGATAATAATTTCTTTTTTTATTGTGCGAAGTAAAGAGAATAAAATTAGTGATATATGCAATAGCATAAATAAAAATGCACAATTTACAGGTGTTGTGGTTGATATTGATAGAGATGATAAATACTACAATAATTATATTATTTCTATAAAGACACTAAATGAGAGTAATAGTATAAATACTGATATAGATACAGTAAAGAATAATACAGTAAAGAATGATACAGCAAAGAACAATACTATAAAGAATAATACCATAAAAAATAATAATATAAAATATACTAAAGAAAAAGAATTAATCACTGGTAAGAACAAATATAAAAACAAAAAAATTATTTTAAAAACAAAGAAAAACAATAGTAATCTTGAATATGGAGATTTGATTTTGGGTATTGGTGATTTTGAAAAACCAAGTATTAGAAAGAATTACAAGGGGTTCGATTATTCCGATTACTTAAAACAGGAAAATATTTATCTAATATGTAAATCTAATATGAATGATATAAAAATAATTGCGAAAAAATCTCTACCTATGTATAAAATGTGGATAAATACTTTAAAAAATAGATTTGAAGATAATATCAGTGCCATATTACCAAGGGAAAATGCTGGAATTGCTAATGCTTTATTATTGGGAGATTCAAAATATATTGAAAAGAAACAAAAACAACGATTTAGTGATGCAAGTTTATCACATATTTTAGCTATTTCTGGAATGCATGTGGGTCTTGCTATTTCTACTTTGAGCGTGTTGTTAAAAAAGTTTGATAATAGAAAAGGAAAATATATATTAATTTTATTCCTAATATTTTTTATGGAATTAACAGGCTGTTTACCATCAGTTATTAGAGCAGTAATTATGAGTATTATTGCGATTATTTCAAAATTAGTGTATAGAAAATCTGATACATTAAATAATATATGTATTTCATGTCTTATAATTTTAATTATTAATCCGTATTATATTTTAAATATTGGGTTTCAGCTCTCATTTCTAGGAACCTTAGGAATAGTATTGTTTTACGAAAGATTAAATAGTATCATATGCAAATTTAAAGTAAAAATTGGAATTATTAAAAAAACGATTTTACTTAGTATTTCAGCAAATATCCTTATTTTTCCAATTCTTGTTTATTCATTTAATTCTATATCATTAGTGTTTTTATTATCAAATATACTAGTTCTGCCATTGCTTGCTATAATGTGTGTTACGGGTTATTTAACAATTATTGTATCATTAATATCAACGAATTCTTCAAAAATTATTGGGATAGTTTTTAACTATTGTGTAACATTATTTAAAATTATTGCTGATTACTGTTCAAAAATTACATTGTTGCGAACAAATATAATAACACCAAATTTGTTTTATATAATTATTTATTACGTTTTTATTTTTTATATATTCTTTATTTACAAGAATAGTCATAAGAAGTATTTAAAAAAAATATTTATTTTCATTTCAATTTTTTTAATTATAATCAATATTTTTTCAAATTATAAAAAAGGATTAAACATTTATTTTATCGATGTTGGACAAGGTGATAGTACTCTTATAATTACAGAAAAGAATAAAAAAATTTTAATTGATGGTGGAGGAAGTGAATCATCAAGCTTTGATGTTGGAGAAAATGTTTTGGTGCCATACTTATTTGATAGAAAAGTTATGACAATAGATTATATGATTATTTCACATTTTGATTCAGATCATTGTAAAGGTTTGTTTACTGTTATGGATAAATTAAATGTAAAAAATGTTATAATTTCAAGACAGGGCAAAGTGTCAGAAAATTATAAAACATTTTTAAGTATTGTGAAAGAAAAAAAAGTAAATGTTATTTATATTAAAGCAGGAGATAAATTGAACATTGATAAATCAACTTATATGGATTTTTTATGGCCGCAAGAAGCTCAGATTCAAGAAAATATTTTAAATAATAATTCGATTGTTTGTAAATTACACTATAAAAATTTTTCTATTTTATTTACTGGTGATATAGAAAAAATTGCAGAAGAAAAGCTTGTTCAAAAATATGATAAAAGAATATTAAATTCAACAGTTTTGAAGGTAGCACATCATGGCTCAAAATCTTCGTCTACACAAAATATTGTAGATTTGATTAACCCTAAAGTTGTATTGATTGGAGTAGGTGAAAAAAATAATTTCGGACATCCGGATTATAATGTTATACAAAGGTTTGAAAACATCGGAGCACGAGTTTATAGAACTGATACAGATGGAGAAATAGCAATTGAGGTAAGTAAAACTGGAAATGTTAAAATACATAAGTTTGTTATGTATTAGGAATAAAATTGTGGAGAAAATAATAAAGGTTTGTATAAAATGTAAGCAAACAGTATAAATTTCCACATAATGTAAATACTAAAACTAAATAACGGATGATTAGTATGAAAGAGATTCATATCTATACATGCATTTTAAGTGAAGTGAGAAAGGAAATGAAGTTGTTATGAAAAAATGGATATTAGCTATTTTGGTTTTAGTATTGTTTTGTGTTTCAGTTTTTGCAGGTTTTATTGTAAGATCTTTTGTTAATTTTTCAAAAGGAGAAAATCAACATAATGATGTTGTTCTTGCAGAGAAAAATGAAGAGGAATTAATTGATACAGGTTCAAAAGAAGAAACGGTGTCTCCAAATGCAGAGGTTGTTTTAACTCAAAATTATAAAAGATGTGGACATACAAGAACAAAAAAAGAAATTGCACCAAGAGAAATTGTAAATTTAAACAAGGATGGAGTTCAGAAATATTATGAAGGCTGGACGATCGATGAATTTTCGCCTACAGAAATAAAACTATCCAGGAATAACCAAGGAATTTGTGATGAACATTATATCATAAGAGAATCTGATGGTTATATTAGTATTAATTGTAAAAATGAAAGTGGTGAATATATTTTTAAAGGTTTAACAGATATTTCTGTTCAATATTTATCTGAAGAGGATTTGCAAAAGTTAGAACAGGGGATTGAGGTAGTTGGTAGAGAGAATTTGAACAAATTCTTGGAGGATTTTGAATAAAATAGAAGAAAATAAAAATATAGAAAATCGATACGAGATGTCGAAAAATGTCAATCAAAAAAAATAGTATTAATCTTCCGTTCGTTTACTGGCGTTGAAGTTTGAGATAAAGACTGTAGTTGGGAGCGCCAAACTGCGCACTCACTGCAGATTAATATATTTTTTTTGATTGACATTTTTCGACATCTCGTATCAATTTTCTATATTTTTATTTTCAACTTTATTTACTAATTTTCAAATTTTCTTTCTTCAAATAACCTTGTTTATAAAATGCTTGAAAATACATATATAAAGAGAATATTGTGAAAATCAAAGCTAAATAATATAAATAAAGGTCAAATTTAAATGAAATATTAAAATATTTTATTGCAAGTGATGACACTATTGCTACATAAAATAGAACTGTTGCTAATTTTCCATACCATCTGCTTGAAACAACTAACTCTTTACCATATAAAAATGAAGCTCCTGAAATCATAGCAAATTCTTTTAAAAATATTATAACAATCATCCAGATAGGAATAATATTTTTTAATGCTAAAGTTGTTAGAATTGCAATTTGTGTTGATTTATCTGCTAAGGGATCAACTAATTTTCCAAAGTTTGTAATTAAATCAAATTTTCTGGCTATAAAGCCGTCTAAAACATCTGTTAACCCAGATATTGTTAATAATATAAAAGTTAAAACATAGTTGTCTTGAACTAATGATATTATTATAAATGGAATTAATATAAATCGTGCAATTGTTAATGTATTAGGTACATGTTTAAGCATATAAATTCCTCCAATTTCTATTATATTTTCTTCAAATTCTATATTGTTTTCGATAAAATAGGACAAAACTTATATAAGCAATGTCCTATTATTTTATATTTCTATTGTATATTAAAATGTAACTCTGTGTCAAATGTTATTGAAACTTTTTGTCCATTTTTTAATTCTGATTTTAGTATTAAATCTGATATTTCGTCTTCAATATATCTTTGGATTGCTCTTCTTAATGGTCTTGCACCATATTTAAAGTCAGTCCCTTGTGATAAAATATATTCTTTTGCTTCTTTTGAGACTTCCATTGTAATATCTTTATCTTTTAAAACTTTTGAAGTTTCAGCTAACATTAAATCAACAATTTGAATAAGTTGTTCTTTTGTTAATTGGTCAAATACTACAATTTCATCAACTCTATTTAAAAATTCAGGTCTAAATACGTCTTTTAATGTATCCATTATTTTAGCTTTTTTTGTTGCTTCAGTAGCACCAAATCCAATTGAATTAGTATTTAATGTTGAACCAGCATTTGATGTCATTATTATTATTGTATTTTCAAAATTTACAGTGTTTCCTTGAGAGTCTGTTAATCTTCCTTCATCAAGAACTTGTAATAAAATATTAAATACATCTGGATGTGCTTTTTCAATTTCATCTAGCAAGATAATTGAATATGGATTTCTTTTTACTTTTTCAGTAAGTTGACCTGCATCATCATATCCAACATATCCTGGAGGTGAGCCTATTAATTTAGAAGTAGAATGTCCTTCCATATATTCAGACATATCTATTCTTATAATAGAATTTTCATTTCCAAACATTTCATATGCAAGTGATTTTGCAAGTTCTGTTTTACCAACACCTGTAGGTCCAACGAAAATAAATGATGGTGGTCTTTTTGTACTTTTTAATCCTGCACGATTTCTACGAATAGCTCTTGAAACAGCTTCAACAGCTTGGTCTTGGCCAATAACTCTATTATGAAGATTTGCTTCTAAGTTTAGTAGTTTATCTGTTTCTTCCTGAGTGATTTTCTTAACTGGGATTTTTGTCCAGTGTTCTATAACATTTGCGATATCTTGAACAGTTAAACTAACAGTTTTCATAGTTTTATTTAAAGAATCAATTTGTTCTAATAATTGACATTCTTTAGTTTTTAATTCTGCAGCTTTTTGATAATCTTCAGTAGAATCGGCAGATGCAGCTTGTTCTTTTTCTTCTTGAACTTGTTTTAATTCGTTTTTTAATACTTCTAATTTGTATAATTGCTTATTGTTTAGATTTATTCTAGAACATGCTTCATCTAATATATCAATAGCTTTATCAGGTAAAAACCTGTCATGAATATATTTTTCTGACATTATAACAGTTTGTTTTATAACATCTTTTGATATTTTAACTTTATGATAGTCTTCATAATACTTTTTGATTCCGTTTAAAATTTCAATTGCATCATCAATAGATGGTTCTTCAATTTTTACTGGTTGAAATCTTCTTTCTAATGCAGAATCTTTCTCAATATATTTTCTATATTCTTTTAAAGTTGTAGTTCCAATTAATTGAATTTCCCCGTTTGATAATGAAGGTTTTAAGATATTTGCTGCATTCATAGAATGTTCAGCATCTCCTGCACCAATTATATTATGAATTTCATCAATCACTAGAATAATATTACCAAGATTTTTACATTCATCTATAATAGATTTCATTCTAGCTTCAAATTGACCTCTAAATTGTGTTCCTGCAATAACTGCAGTCATATCAAGTAAATATACTTCTTTATTTAATAATTTAGCAGGTACATTTCCATTAGCAATTTTTATTGCTAAACCTTGAGCTATAGCGGTTTTTCCAACACCTGGTTCACCAATTAAACATGGATTGTTTTTTGATCTTCTGTTTAAAATTTGTACAATTCTTTGAATTTCTCTGTCGCGACCAATAACAGCGTCTAATTGGTTATTTTTAGCTTTAATTGTTAAATTTGTACCAAATGTATCTAAAGCTTTTTTCTTTTTATTTTGTTTTTTTGCTTCTTTAACTTTTTGAGTTTTATCTGATTTTTGTGAAGCTTCAGAATCTGTATCAGTAGAATCATCATTTGAATTATTTTTGAAACCAAATAATCCAGAGAATATTGAACCTAATGAATCTGGATTCATATCTTCCATTGCTTCTTCGCTATCAGTCATTAAATTATTAAGTTCTTCTTCAGATAAATTGTCAGATATATCTTTAAACATTGTTTCAAATTGACTTGTCATATCTTCCAAATCAGTTTGGGATAAATTGGCTTGTTTTGCTAGTGCTTCTAATGGATTAATTCCAAGTTCTTTTGCACAATTATAACAAAGTCCTTCCATTTGTTGTTGTTTGTTTTCGTCTAAACGATTTACAAAAACAACAGCTGTGTTTTTATTACATCTTGAACATAACATCTATTTAAAATCACCTTTTCTTTCTTATATTTATATAGATATTAATATACAATAAAATTTTTATTTAGTCAAGTTTTGCAAAGCCAATGGGGACGGGGCAATTTGGCTATTCCGTCTTCTGAGTAGCCAAATTGCCCCGTCCCCATTGGCACCATTGGCAAATTTAAATTAAATAGCTTGTTCTAAATAAGTTTGTGTGTTATAATTTGAAAAAAGTATGTTAAAGAAAAGTTGAAAAGAGGTAAAAGAATGATTGATATAGAAAAAGCTAAAAATGTTTATGCTGAATATTTGAAAAAATATAATCCTGAGAATGGGAAAATTGCTTTAAAAATAAATCATATTTATAGAGTGGCTGAAATTTGTAAAGAAATTGCAATAAAAAAGAATTTTAGTGAAGAAGATCAGAAATTGGCAGAATTAATAGGATTGTTGCATGATATCGGAAGATTTGAGCAAGTTAGAATTTACAATACTTTTGTTGATAAAATTAGTGTAAATCATGGAGAGATGGGTGTTAAGGTTTTATTTGAAGATGGTTTGATTGAAAAATTTGTTGAAACCAGAGAATATGATAATATTATAAAAACTGCCATTCTAAATCATAATAAAGGAATAATTGATTCAGATGTTTCAGGAAAGGAATTGGAGTTTTGTAAAATAATTAGAGATGCTGATAAAACTGATATTTGTTACATTTTATTAACAGATAGTTTTGAAAATATATATGGAAAAGATGATATATCAGATGAATTAATAAGTGATGAAGTATTTAGAGAATTTAAAGAGGATTTGATTATTGATTATATGAAAAGAGAAACTCATGCTGATGTTTTAGTTTCACATATTGCATATGTTTTTGATTTTAATAATAATTATTGCTTACAAAGAATAAAAGAGTATGGATATATTGAAAAATTGGTTGATAGGGCAAATTTTAAAAATGAGGATACTATAAAGAAAATTAATGAGATTGTTAGAATTGCAAATGATTTTGTTGATGAAAAATTAAAAATTGAAAACTAAATAAAGAGCTAAAAAGTGAAAACTAAGAGGAAAAAATATCACTGAAAAGGAAGGAAAAAAGATGGCAAAAAATATTTTGATTACAGAAAAGCCTTCAGTTGCAATGGAGTTTGCAAAAGTTTTGGGAATAAATGGTGCAAGAAAAGATGGCTACTTAGAGTCTGATAAATGGATTGTTACATGGTGTGTAGGACATTTGATTACAATGTCTTATCCAGAAGTATATGATGAAAAACTTAAATTTTGGAGATTAGATACTTTACCTTTTATGCCTAAAGAATATAAATATGAAATTATACCAGCTGTTGAAAAGCAGTTTAATGTTGTGAAAAGTTTGTTAAATAGAGAGGATGTTGAAACAATATATGTTGCTACTGACTCTGGGAGAGAAGGAGAATATATATATAGATTAGTAGAACAAATGGCTGATGTTAAAGGGAAAAGTAGGAAAAGAGTGTGGATTGATTCTCAAACAGAGGAGGAAATTAAGAGAGGTATAGCTGAGGCTAAGGATTTAGATGAATATAATAGCTTGTCTGATTCAGCATATTTAAGGGCTAAAGAGGATTACTTAATTGGAATTAACTTTTCTAGACTTTTAACTATAATTTTTGGTAGGAGAGCTGCTACAAAATTAAATGAAGAAAGAATTTCTATATCTGTTGGGCGTGTTATGACATGTGTTTTGGGTATGATTGTATCAAGAGAAAGGGAAATTAGAAATTTTGTTAAAACAACATATTATAAAATTGTTGGTGAATTTGGTGATGCAACTAATTCCTTAAAAGCAGAATGGAAGGTTACTGAAAATTCTAAAATGTATAATTCAAATAAACTGTATAATGAAACTGGCTTTAAGAAAATAGAAGATGCACGAGAATTTATAACATCTTTGAAGGATAGAGAGGCTATTGTTACAGAAGTAAAAAAAGCAAAGCAAAAAGAGAATGCTCCTTTATTATTTAATTTAGCTGAAATTCAAAATGAATGTACAAAAAGATTTAAGATTAAACCTGATGAAACACTAGATGTTATTCAAACATTGTATGAAAAAAAATTGGTAACTTATCCAAGAACAGATGCGAGAGTTTTGTCAACAGCAGTTGCTAAGGTTATTTCAAAGAATTTGAATGGTATTGCTAAAGGATACAAAGATGATGAGGTTCAAGGCTATATAAAGAAAATGGTTGATGAAAAATATTCTACAAATATTGTTAAATCAAAATATGTTAATGATAGCAAGATAACAGACCATTATGCCATTATTCCTACTGGACAAGGATATGAAAATTTTAATGGCTTAAATCAATTGCAAAAAGATATTTATAAATTAATTGTTAAAAGATTTTTGTGTATTTTTTATCCGCCTGCTGAGTTTAATAAATTATCAATAACTATTTCTATAGATAATGAAGGATTTTCTGCTACAAGCAAGGTTTGTACAAAAATGGGATATTTGGAGATTGCTAAACCAAAACAAAATAGTGGAAAAACTGTGGATAGTGCTTCTCAAAAAAGCAATAATCTTGAAGTTGATAATAATGATGGTGAAGTAAAAAAATTAGGTGACAAGGATAATGGGAAAAAGGATAATGAAATTAGTGAGGAATTATTGAAACTATTAAAAAAAGGACAAAAGATTGGAATAGTTAATTTTGAAACAAAAGATGCCGAAACAAGTCCTCCAACAAGGTATAATTCTGGCTCAATTATTTTAGCTATGGAAAATGCAGGAAAACTAATAGAAGACGAGGAATTAAGAGAACAAATAAAAGGTGCAGGAATTGGAACTAGTGCAACAAGAGCTGAAATTATGAAGAAACTTGAGAGAATACAATATATACAAATTAATTCTAAAACACAAATTATAACACCTACTCAAAAGGGTGAAGTTATTTTTGATGTTGTTGCTGGGTCTATGCCTGATATGCTTAATCCTAAGCTTACAGCAAGTTGGGAAAAAGGTTTAGATATGGTAGCAAAAAAAGAAATTAATTCTCAAGAATTTATGGATAAGCTTGAAAATTATATTAGACTTAAGTTTAAAAAATTGGTTATATAAAAATTCGCAATTATATTTATTTTACATATAAAAATATTGTAGGCAAAAAAACTCCAGTTTCCTGGAGTTTTTTTATAAAGTGTGCCCAGCATGGGCAACAACTTGTGGGTGAAAGTCCCATAC
>CAMEHU010000040.1 GCA_945917765.1 uncultured Lachnospiraceae bacterium
ATTGGCACGAATTAATTCGTGCCAATTTGCCCCGTCCCCTTTGGCTTAAATTAAATTAAATTTTCAAAAAAATATATAAAAATAGATTACAAATAAAAAAATATATGATATAATGATGCCAAATGATTAGAAAAATTAGGGGGACGTTAAATGATTTTTAAAGATTATTATAAAATATTAAATTTAGAAACCAATAAAGTAACTGCTGAACAAATAAAAGTTGCATATAGAGAACAAGCCAAAAAGTATCACCCTGATGTTAATGTTGGAAATAAAAATGCTGAGGAAAGATTCAAAGATATAAATGAAGCATATAGAATTCTATCTGAAGTTAATTCAAAAAGAAAATATGATAGAATGTGGTATAATTATATAGGAAAGAAAAAGGCTAAGGCAGAAGATAATTCACATGGAAAAACATCAATTGTAGGAGATTTTTTCAATATTTTTTTCGGTTCAGTTGATAATAAAAAGATGGAAGCAAAAACAACAACATCTAAAAATATAAAACCTGCAGTTAAAGGTGAAAATATTGATACTGAAATAAGTATTTCTATTAATGATGCCTTTTATGGTGCTGATAAAAAGATTTCTTTAAGAACTGTGAATGGAACTATGAGAAGTTTTGATGTTAAAATTCCTGCAGGTATTCAAAATCATGAAAAGATTCGATTAATTGGACAAGGTAAAAAAGGTGAAAATGGCGGAAAAAATGGAGATTTATTTATTAAAATAAATATTGAAGATACTTCAGATTTCAAGCTTATTGGATATGATTTGCACAAATATTTACCAATTACGCCATGGGAAGCTGCTTTAGGAACAAAGGCTAGTTTGTCTTCAATTGATGAAAGTTTAAGTGTTATTGTACCAAAGGGAACTCAAAGTGGTGAGCTTATTAGAATTCCTGGAAAAGGCTATAAAGATGGAAAAGGTAGCAGAGGAGATTTAGTTGCAGAGATAAAAATAATGGTTCCTAAGGAGCTAAGTGATAAAGAAACTGAATTATTTAGAAATTTGAGTGAGGTTTCTCATTTTGAGCCAAGAATTAGTAAAATATAAAAAATTTGCATTATTTTTAATGCAAATTTTTTGTTGAAGTGAAAAGTTAACAAATTTCAAAAGCTTGGACTGCCCAAAATACAAAAAGTGTTAAAATGTAATTTCACATTATGAAAGTTCACATAAAACTATTGACAAATTAATAAAAAAAGCTTATAATTAAAAGTGTATTTATACAGAAGATTAACTATGATTTAGATTTCATAGGAGAGGGGTGTAGGGTATATGGAAAGCTTACAAGGTAAGCATTTTAGTATTACAGATCCAAAGAATGTTAATACTGTTATATATCAAGTAAATAAAACAGAAAAGGACGAGGTTTTAAATGGTGCACCAAAATTCACAATCGAAAGATTGGAATATTCAGAGGAATTAAGAGAAAATGCATCAAGAAAAACTTTCTTTGTAGATGAACCAAAGGAAGAAGGAAATCATCTAGTTATTTTGTCATTTGCAGAAAACAGAGTTGTTGTTAATATGGGAATATTACAAGATGATAAATTAAAAATTTCTAAAAAACCTATGCCAGTTAAATTTGATACATTATATTCTGAAGATGATAAAGTCTTCAAAGAATTTAAGTATACACCAAATTTACGGAAGACCAATATCTATTATTGATCCCGTAACTGCAGAAGAAGTAAAACCAACATTATTTTTTGATAAAGAAACAAATGAAGTCAAAGGTAAAATTGAGTTACAACCACAAAAACCATATTTTGCTTTTGAAATAAGAGAAGATAAAAAACTTAAATAATAATAGTTTTAAATTCGAAAATAAAAAAAGAGAGGAGAATTGCGATGAGTAATGCAAGTGCAAATTCATCAAAGGCTTCAAGGGAAGTGAAATTAAGTAACTTAAGATTAGTTGGGGGACCATTAAGTATTGTAGAAAAAGATAAGGAATATTCTATTGAAATGAATCCAGAATATATTATAGATTTTTCTACACCAATGATGGAATTAGAAAAATCTGTAGGAACTTATTCTAAAGTTGTAGACGATAATGGAAATATCATAAGAAGAGTTGATGATAAAACAGGAGCTGTATTAGATAAATCAAACAAAGATGTAACTATTGTTGCTATTGATGATGAAAAAATTAGAAAAGCAAAAACAGAATTAGACAAAAAGAAAGTAAGCAAATCTAGTAGAGATAATAGATAATATAGAAATTTAACAAAAACAAACGCATAAGAAAAGAGGGAACTTTATATGAATAAATTTAAAAGTTTCATGGAGAATTTTAAAAAGAATATGTTTTTTTATATAATAGTATGGTTAGTTGTAGCCATACTATTTGTTGTCCCATTTATTTACGCAAGAACGAATGCAATAAATGCTGGCGCAAGCTGGGTTACAGAAGTAATGGCACACTATATTGACAGCTTTTTAGAATTTCCTATAACTAAAATGTTTGAAGAAGAATATTTCAATGATTTCACAAAAGGAATAGGAATTTATTCTGTAATATATTGGATTCTAGTTATAATAGGTATAAATAAAACACTACCTAAAGGCGCATTTGATAAAATTGAACATGGTTCAAGTGATTGGTGTGCACCTGGAGAACAATATAGAATTTTAAGTAAAAAAAGTGGAATAATTTTAGCGAAAGATAATTATTTACCAATTGATAAAACAGGAAACGTCAATGTTTTAATTGTTGGACGGATCTGGTGCTGGTAAATCAGCAACTTATTCAAAACCAAATGCATATCAAATGCTTGGTTCATATGTTTTCACAGATCCAAAGGGTGAATTATATGATGACACAGCTGGATACTTAAAAGCTCATGGATATGATATTAAAGTTTTAAACTTAGTAAATCCTGCAAATAGTGATGGATATAACCCATTAGCACACATCAGCAGTGAGTTGGATGTTGACGTTATTGCCAATACTGTTGTTAAAGGACAAAAAGCAGAAGGTGGTTCATCAGATCCATATTGGGATGATATGGCTGAAATGTTATTAAAAGCATTAATTTATTACTTAATCGCTGTTAGACCACCAGAGGAACAAAACTTAGCAAGCTGTGCTGAAATGGTAAGAGCTGCAAGTAATAATGGTGGAAGCAACTTATTAACAGAAATGATAAGTGTTTTACCATATGACCATCCAGCAAGAATGTACTATAAATCAGTTGAATTAGCATCTGATAAAACATATAGCTCAATTTTGAGTTCATTACAATCAAAATTAGGTAAATTCGATTCAAAAGAAATTGCTGAAGTTACTTCAACAGATACAATTAATTTTGAAGATATAGCAAATCACAAAACAGCATTATATGTAATTTCATCAGATACACATACTGCATATGATTTCTTACTTACAATATTCTTCTCACAAATGATTCAACAATTATATGATTTTGCTGATAAAAATGGTGGAAAATTAAAAACTCCATGTTTTTTTATATTGGACGAGTTTGCAAACATTGGTAAAATTCCGGATTTTGATAAAAAAATATCAACATCAAGAAGTAGAAAAATCTCATTTAGTGTTATTTTACAAAATTTAGACCAATTGGAAGCAATTTATGAAAAATCGCATGAAACTATTGTTGGTAACTGTGATACTCACGTTTTCTTGGGAAGTAACTCATTTAAAACAGTTGAGTATTTCTCAAAAGAACTTGGTGAAAAAACAATTACAAGAAAAAGTGATTCTATAAACAGAGATAGCCATGGAAAGAAAACTGGAAAAAGTGAATCTGACCAAATATTAGCAAGAGCCTTAATGACACCAGATGAATTAAGAAGAATGGATAATGACTATTGTATTATATTTGAAAAAGGTTTAAAACCTATTAAAGCACATAAATTCTGGTATTTCAAAACTCCGATGCTAAAAGAAATGAATAAAGTAAAACTTGATCATAATGATTTTAATGTAGGAGATAGAGGTGTTTGGAGAAAATTCAATCCAAATAATCCTTATACTGAAAATACTACAGGTGGGGGAAATGATTTAAAGGTTGAATCATTAGATGATTTATTTGATGAAGAAATTGAAAATGATAATGATGATTTTCCAATGCCAGTTGTTGAGGAAAGCGGTCCATCTGAGTTAGATATTCAAAAAGAATTAGAAGCTAAGTTTGATGAATTGTTTGGAGCAATTGATGAATAAGCTGTTTTTGGGGATACCTTCCGAAAACAGCCCTACAAAAAAAGAACAAAAAAATTCTCTCTAAACTTACTCGGAAAAAGAAATAATTAAAAATAAAAATCTTTGAAAATGTTAACGTAGGAACATTACAGTTTCAAAGATTTTTATTTTTAATTATTTTTTTCTCGGCAACTAATCAAAAAAATTTTTTTGTGTGGCTGTTTTCGAAAGGTACCCCAAAAAAAGCCACTTTTGAACCAAACAAAATTTTTTTAAAAGCCAAAAAATCTGTTGACTAAACCCACATTTTTGTGATATAACTGGAAGGTAACAAATGTTAAAAGGAGAGTATAATATGAAATTTGTACACATAGCAGATATGCATTTTGATACATCTTTTACGACACTAACTAATAAGGCTAATTTAGGGGATATTAGAAGATTAGACCAAAGATTAGCGTTTAATAAAGTGATAGATTATATAAAAGAAAACAAAATCCCTTATTTATTTATAGCAGGGGATTTTTATGAACATGAGTATATTCGTTTGAGTACAATTGAATATATAAACAATTTGTTTTCTGAAATACCAGATACACAAATTTTTATTTCACCAGGAAATCATGACCCATATTTAAAAGATTCATTTTACAACAAATTTTACTGGAACGAAAATGTTCATATTTTTGATGCAAAATTATCTATTTTTGAACAAGAAGAAATAGATGTTTATGGTTATGGTTTTGATGATTTTTATTATACAAATCATGATTTAGAAAACACAGAAATAAAAAATAAAGATAAAATAAATATTTTAATAGCACATGGAACTTTAAATGCTTCAGATACTCTTGAAAAAGAATATAATCCTATTCAAGAAAAAATGATTCAAGATAAAGGCTTTGATTATGTTGCTTTAGGACATATCCATAAATTAGATTATAATTCTAAACCAAATCAAAGAATTGTATATCCAGGTTCAACAGTTTCACTTGGTTTTGATGAATTAGGTGAACATGGAATGATAGTTGGTAATATTGAAAAAGGAAAATTAGAATTAGAATTTGTTCCAATTGATAATAAAGAATTTATTATAAAAGAAATAGATGTTACTAATGTTTTAGATTTAGATGAATTAGCTACAATTATTAATAATATTGAATTTTCAGAAAGCAAATACTATAAAATTTCTTTAATTGGTAGAAGAAGTTTTGAAATTGATTTGTATAAATTAAATAAATTAATAATTAATAGTAATATTATAAAAGTTAAAGATTATACAAAATTAAACTATGATTTAGAAAAAATATCTAAAGAAAATACATTAAAAGGATTATTTGTTAAAGAAATAATGCAAAAAATGGAAGAAAACCCTGAAGATGAAGAAATTTTACAAAATGCATTAGACATAGGTTTTGAGATTTTAGAAAAATAAGAAATTTTTAAATGATGTAGAATAAAAAATTAAACAAATAATGGAGTGGTATACTTGAAAATTAGTAAAATAAAAATCAATTCTTTTGGAAATTTGGAAGATAAAGAAATTGATTTATCGGATAATATAAATATAATATATGGAAAAAATGAAGCAGGAAAATCAACTCTTTTAAAATTTATTACTAATATGTTTTATGGAACTTCAAAAAATAAAAAAGGAAGAGAATTTTCAGACTATGACAGATATAAACCATGGGGCAGAGAGGATTTTTCAGGAAAAATATCATATCAATTAGATGATGGAGAAAAATTCGAGGTTTTTAGAGAGTTCAGCAAGAAAAATCCTAAGATTTACAATGGTAACATGGAGGATATTTCAAAACAATATCCTATTGATAAAACCTTGGGAAGTCAGTTTTTTTACGAACAAACAAAGGTTGATGAGCAGACATTTTTATCAACAATAGCATCAATGCAACAAGAAGTTAAACTAGAAAAAGGGTCACAAAATGTATTAATTCAAAAAATGGCAAATCTTGCTGGAACTGGTGAAGATAATGTTTCATACAAAAAAGCAATGGATAAATTATATAAAAAGCAATTAGATGAAGTTGGAACATATAGAAGTACTGGAAAACCTATAAATTTAGCACAAAGCAAGCTAAATGATTTAAAAAATAAAAAACATGAATTATTAGGTTATAAGAATTTAAAATATGATTTTGAAGAAAGCAAATTAGCAATCGAGGATGAAATTGTACAAGATGAGTTAAAACTAGAAATTCTTAAGAAAATGAAAAAAATTAATGATAAAGAAATTTTAGAACATGAAAAATTACATTATAATGTTGATTTAATTAAAAAAGATGAAATGGAAATTCTAGAATTAATTAATAAAAAAGAATACTTCCTAGAAGAAAACGGAATTGAAAGCGAAGAGGTTTTAGTAAATGATTATAATGAAAAAATTAATTCATTAGAGCCTCTTGAAAGAAGAAAATTCGATTTGCAAAAGGTAAAAATAAAAAAATATCTTATTATGGGATTTATCTCTATAATAATAAATGTTTTATTATTTGTATTTATGAAGCAAATGCCTTTGAAATTTGTAGGTTTACCATTATTCTTAATTATTTTAATTGCATTTTTTATTGAAAAAAATAAACTAAAAAAAGAGCATATGATTAAACAAAACAAAGAGGAATTAAGTAAAAAGGTTGAAGAAAATAAAAAACTTCAAGTTTTTGAAAAGAACAAAACAGCTTTAGAGCAAGTAAATATCATAAATGCTAAAATTGAGGTTTTTGAAAATGATAAAAATGCACAATTAAAAATTATGGAGGAAACTAAGGAAAAAATCAAAAGCTTAAAAGAAATCGAAAAAGAAAAATTAAAAAATACTTATAGAACAAAAGTTGATATTTATGAAATTAATAAATTAGTTAATTCAGAGGATATAAATGCTAAAATAGAAGAAATAACTAATGAAATTAATGAAAAGAAATTGGAATTGCATAGAATAGAATTAAATAAAAATAATATAATGCCTCAATTAGAAGATTTAGCACAAATCGAAGAAGATTTAGTTAATACCGAGGAAGAATATGATGGTTTAATGAAGAAAAATAATTCTATGATTGTTGTAAAACAAGCTTTGGAGGATGCATATTCTAAAATGAAAAATAATGTTACACCTAAATTTACTTCAAGCTTATCAGAAAATATTGCAAAAATTTCTAATAATAAATACAACAAGGTTTGCTTAAATGATGAAAATGGAATGATGGTAGAATTAGCTTCAGGAGAAATTGTTCCAGCCGAAAGATTAAGCTTAGGTACAATTGACCAATTATATTTATCTTTAAGATTATCAATGAATACAGAAGTTTCAAATGAAAACATGCCAGTTATTTTAGACGAAGCTTTTGCATATTATGATGAAGAAAGATTAGAAAATATTCTAAAATATTTAGCAGATAATTATAAAGATAAACAAATTATTATTTTAACTTGTACTAATAGAGAAGAAAACATTTATGATAGATTAGGTTATGATTATAATAAAGTTAAATTATAAAATATAAGTCTCTCACATAAAATAAGTGAGGGGCTTTTTTTATGAAAAATATTATTAAAATCGTATTTGTAATAATTGGCACGCTTGTTGGAGCTGGGTTTGCGTCTGGTAAAGAAATATATTCTTTTTTCTTTATATATGGTAAGCTTGGAATTTTTAGTATGATTATTTCAAGTGGAATAATTGGCTTTATTATTTATAAAGTTCTAATTATTTGCAATAAAAATAAAATTAATACATATTCTGAATTCTGCGATTATTTGGGTGATAAGTTTTGTGGTGATAATAAAATAATTAAAAATTTACTTAATAATGTTGTTAATATTTTTTTACTAATAACATATTTTGTGATGATTGCAGGTTTTTCTAGCTTTATGAAGCAAGAATTTAATGCTAATGGATTTATTTCAAGTATTATTATAATAATTTTGTGTTATCTAGTATTTTTAAAAAATGTTGATGGGTTAATAAAATTAAGTAATTTTGTGATACCTGTTTTGATATTTTTTATTATTTTTATATCATTGAAAAATATTAATTTTTTAGATAATTATAATAGTGTTTTTTGTATAAATGAAAAAATAAATTATAGTGAAATTGTAGAAAAAAACAATAATATTTTTAATGATGAAATATGTGTAAAAAACGTTTTTGGAGCACTTTTGAAGGCTGTTTTATATAGCTGTTATAATTGTATTATTATGATACCAGTAATAATTACCTTAAATGCTAAAATAAAAAATGAGAGGGATATTTTTAAAATTTCGGTTGTTAGTTTTGTTATTATAACTGCGCTAGGATTGGCAATTTATAATATATTATTACAAGGAAATGAAAGAACTTTTCAATTAGAAATGCCTGTTATTGCTGTGGTTAGCGGGTATGGGGCTTTATATAAATATGTATATATAAGTATAATAGGCATTTCTATTTTTACAACAGCAGTATCTAGTGGTTGTGGATTTTTGAATAATTGTAGTAAAAATAAAAATGCTTTTATGATTAATTTGGGGCTGATGTCTTTTTGCGCTGTTGTTGTGTCGCAGATTAGTTTTTCGGTTTTTGTTAATTGGTTATATCCAGTTTTGGGAGTGGTTGGAATTATTGAAGTATTGATGATTTTGTGATAGTGAACCGCCCAATCCAAAGAATTATGTAGCTTTAAAGAAATATAATTAATACTCCGTTCGTTTGCTGGCGTTAAGATTTGAGAAAAAGACATTTGTAAGGGGTGCCAAACTGTGCACTCTCTTCGTATTAATATATTTCTTTAAAGCTACATAATTCTTTGGATTGGGCTACTCAGAAGACGAAAGAGGAACTTATGGGACGATTTGAAATATTAAATTTTCTAATTAATTGTGATTTTTCTGTGAAAAACTTGCAAAAAAACTGAAAAACTGGTATAAATTTGGTATAAGTATATATCAAAAGAGGAATAAACTATGAAATTATTAGAATATAAACAGTTTAATAATTCAGATGAAGAAAAATCCTTAAATAAAAAGAAAGTTGCAATAACAGTAGGCATAATTTTGACAATTATAATTACAACAATTATTGGTATTTTATATATTTCAAATCAAGATGTTAGAAATTTTATGGATAAATATATATTGTTTAAGCATGTTGATGAACATGATGTACCATATATTAGTTTGGAACAAGATGAAAAAGTGTATGCATGTGCGTTTTATAATTATGTTGCAGTTTTGAAGGATAATAAATTATCACTTTATAATTCATCTGGAAAAGAGGTGCAGAGTTTTACTATTAATGTAAGCTCTCCTATATTTGCGGTCCAGGATAATTACTTGGTTATTGCGGAAAAGAACCAGCAAAAATGTTATTTAATAAAAGATAAAAAAATGCTTTGGGAAAAAGAAATAGATGGAAAAATCTCTAGAATAAATGTAAATGAAAGTGGATATGTTTCAATTATTGTTTCTGGTACAAGCTATAAATCAGTTATTACAACATTTTCAGAGGATGGTACAGAAATTTTTAAAACATTTTTGTCAAATTCATTGGCAATAGATGTTGATATTTCAAAAGATAATAAATATTTAAGTTTATGTGAAATGGATTTGTCAGGAACATTAATAGAGTCAAGGGTTAAGACTATATCAATAGAAAAGGCAAAGCAGGATCCAGCAAATGCAATTATTTATACATATGAAATTCCAGCAAATTCATTAGTGATTAATCTAGAATATCATGATAGAGATGAACTTATTTGTTTATGTGATAAAAAAGTATTAACATTAAAAAATGGAAACTTAAATATATCATCTGAATTTGATGATTCTAACATTACATTTATTGGTGCTAATTTATCAAAAAGCTATTTTAAAGTAAGAGAAGATAAGCAGGGAATTAACAATCAAAATTCAAATGTTGAAATTAGTAACACATCAAATGGAAAAACATCAGTATACACCATAAAAGGAGTTGCAAAAAATATCAAAGCAAAAGATGGAGTAATTGCAGTTAATTTAGGAACTGAGGCATATTTTATTGGAGAAAATGGATGGCTAATTAAAAAATATACGTCATCACAGGAAATAAAAGATATTGTGATTTCTAACCATATTGCTGGAATTATTTATAGGGATAAAATTTCATTTTTGAATTTATAGGGTGATAATTTGAAAGACAGATAATATTAATATAAAACCCAATTATTTTAATACTAATACATAAAAAGTTTATAGGCGTCTTTAAAAACCTAAATTTAGTAAAGGAGAGTATGATGTAAAGTCATACAGGTAAAAAGTATGTTTTTGATAGTAGATTTAGTTATTATAGCTATTTTTGCACTATGTATTTTTTTAGGATATAAAAAAGGATTAGCGGGATGTTTAATTAAAGTTTTAGCATTTTTTATTGCATTAGCAGTTTCAATAGTTTTATTTAAACCAGCATCAGCAATAGTTACAAGCACAACACAAGTTGATGAAAATATACAATCATCAATTGTTGAGGTTTTTGAAAAAGAAGATGCAAAAGATGATAAACAAAAAGATGAAAAAGAAAAACAATCACCAATAATGGAATATATTTCAGATAAAGCTGAAGAAGCAACAGCTGAAAAGAAAAAGGAAATTGTAAATAATGCAGCTAAAGAAATATCTATAAAAATAATTGATGTTTTATGCTTTATAGCAATATTTATAGCAGTTAGAATTGCACTTATTTTTGTAAAAGCATTAGCTGATTTAATTACAAAGTTGCCAATTATCAAACAATGTGATAAAATAGGTGGGGTAGTTTATGGAATTTTACAAGGATTTGTAATTGTCTTCATTGCCTTAGCTCTAATCACATTTATCTCAACTATGATAAATCAATTAACAATATTAGAGCTTGTTAACCAATCATATATTGGAAGTATTTTAAATAGCAATAATATTTTATTAAAAATAATATTTTAGATAATTAAATAATATTAAAATAATTAGGAGTTGAGTTTAATTTGAATAATAATAATAATAAAGGAAAAAGCACTGACGTTAAAACAGTGAATAATAAACAAAAGAAAAAATCTACTGGAAAAAGTGGAAATGAAAAAAATGAAAAAGAAGCGATTTTTCAAGAAGTAACAATAAGTTTAAAAAATACAGAGTACAATAAAAATCAAAAAAAGAAGAAAGAAAAAAAGAAAAAGCATAAAGTTTTAAAAGGAGTTTTAATTATCTTTTTAATAGCATTTCTAGCATTTGCAGCATTGTTCGTAAAAAGATGGAGTGAAAATGGTTTTACATTTGGAGGATTAGTTGCAACAATCTTAGGACATGATGCAAATACTCTTACAAATATGCCAAGATTAAACATTTTAGTAATAGGACAAAGTCAAAATTTAACTGATACAATTATGCTATGTTCTTATGATCCAAAAACACAAGATGCCTCAATGCTATCAATTCCAAGAGATACATTTGTTGGAAAAAACAAAAATTATGCTACAGGTTCTGATAAAATAAATGCAATATATCAAACAAGTCCAGATTTATTATTAAAAAAAGTAAATGAAATTACAGGCTTAGACATAAAATACTATATAAAGGTTGATACTAAAGGCTTAAGAGATTTAGTAGACAGCGTTGGAGGAATATATTTTGATGTTCCAATTGATATGAATTATGACGATAGTTCACAAGATTTACATATTCATTTAAAAGCTGGATATCAGTTATTAAATGGTGATAAAGCTGAACAAGTTGTAAGATTTAGACATAATAATGATGGATCTTCATATTCACTAGAATATGGTGACCAGGATTTAGGAAGAATGAGAACACAAAGAGCATTTATAACAGAAGTTGTAAAACAATTAGTAAAACCTGAAAGCATAACTAAAGTTGATGAGTATATCAGAATTGCAAATGAAAATCTTGAATCAAACTTTAGCTTATGGAATTTAAAAGATTATGCACCATATGCAATTGATTTCAAAACAGAAAATATAAGATCAGGTTCTTTACCTGGTGCACCAGAAAAATGTAATGGAGTATGGTTATATATTTATAATAAAAAAGAAACTCAAGAAGTAGTAAAAGATTTATTTAAAACACAGTTATCAGAGGACCAAGAAAAAAATACAAAAATTAAAATAAGTATTTTAAATGGTACAAATGATGATGTGAAACTTGAAAATTTAAAAAGCTTACTAAAAGAAAATGGATATACAATAGCATCAACAGGAAAAACAACAGCAACACAAAAAACTACTATTATTAATAGAACAAATCAAAATAGTTCAATTGCTGGAGATTTAAAAGACCTTGTTGGAGTTGGAGTTGTATCAAATTCAAACGGGAACAAAAAAGATGTTGATTTTACTATAATTATTGGTTCTGATTATTAAATAATAAGTAAAGGATTGTTAAATGATAATTAAATAATAATTTAGTAATAATTAATAATAGGAAAGTTCTTGGAATTTAGAACTTTCCTATTATATTAATTTTTTTATAATATTTTATAGTTTATAATGTTTTATAGCGTATGCTACTTTAATTAGGTAATAATCGATATTTTATAATTCTATCTTGTAATTATATTGAAGAGTTATTTCTACTATATTTAAATCATAAATAATTTTAAAATTTGTATTTGTAAATTATATCTTACAAATAATATTCCAAATTTATATTTTTAAAATTTATATTTTCAAAATTTATATTTTCAAAATTTATATTTCTAAAATTTATATTTCCAAAATTTTTATTTTTAAATTTACAATTTTAAAAAATATATTCTAAAATTTGTGTTCTAAAATTTATATTCCAAAATCAAATAAAAAATAATTATAATTTATTTTAAAAAATATTAAAAAAAAATAAAAAAGGAGAGAATGTGTTATATGAACTTTTTAAATAAAAACAAGAAAAATGTTGTTATATCAATAGCTTTGGGAATTTGCATTATCATTGTTGGCATTTTTTGCTTTGGTAAAAATGAAGAAAAAAATATAAATACAGCTGAAATTGAACAAGAATTAGCAAATGTAGAAAATAAAGAAAAAAATAAACAGAGTGAAAAAAGTAATGAAGAAACGTCAGAAGAAAATGATGTGAAAGATATTAGTATATCAACAAGCGATAATGGAGAAACAAAGGATTATAATGCACAAACAAAGGATAACAATGCGCAAATAATGTATGTGCATATAGTAGGAGAGGTTAAAAACGAAGGAATCGTAATTATAAACAAGGGAGATAGAATAAAAGATGCAATTGACAAAGCCGGAGGTGAAACCGAACTTGCAGATTTAAGTAAAATAAATTTGGCTTTCCAATTATCAGATGGGCAACAGGTTCGTATTCCGAGCAAAAAAGATAAAGATGATAATCAAGCATATGTTACAGAAGGTAGTAGCAATGAAAAAATAAATAGTGCACAAATAAATAATACTAATGAAAAATATAATGTAGGAAATGTAAATAAATCCAATAATACAAATAATATAAATAAAACAGGCTTTACAGCAAAAATAAATATAAACAGTGCATCACAAACAGAGCTAGAAATGCTTGATGGAATAGGACCATCATTGGCTGATAAAATAATTAAATATAGAGATAAAAATGGAAAATATAAAAAGATTGAAGAAATAAAAAATGTTAGTGGAATTGGTGAAGCTAAGTATAATGAAATTAAAGATAAAATAGAGGTGTAAGTGCAAAAAGGTTAATAAAAAATAAAGTGGGATTTTATAAAAAAATAATGTAAAACTTTATAAAAAAATCAATTGACTAAAAAAATACTTTAGTATATAATTGCCTCAAAGATGAATCAAACATATTTAGGAGTGTATAATATGAGAATATATAATGAAACGCAAATACAACAAGATTATAAGATAATTGCTGTAGATGATGAGGAAGGAATTATTGATTCATTAGCAATTGTATTAAAAAGATCAGGATATCAATTTACAGGAGTAACAGACCCTGTTGAAGCGATTGAAAGAATTAAAAATGAACATTTTGATTTATTATTACTAGATTTTTTAATGTCACCATACCATGGAGACCAAGTTGTGGAGGAAATTAGAAAATTTAATAAAGAGTTATACATATTATTACTAACAGGTCACAAGGACTTAGCTCCACCTTTAGAAACAATAAAAAAGCTTGATATACAAGGGTATTGCGAAAAAGGTGATAAATTTGATCAATTGTTATTATTGATAGAATCAGGAATAAAATCAATAAAACAAATGAGAGAAATAAAAAGAATAAATGATGAATTATCAGAAGCAAAAGACCAATTAGAAAAAGCATATTTAGAAAGCATAGAAACATTAAGATACACAGTAGAAGCAAAAGACCCATATACACGAGGACATTCAGACAGAGTTTCAGAATTTTCAGTATTAATCGGAGAAAAAATGGGATTATCAGAAGCAGAGTTAAAAACACTAAGAATAGGTGGATTATTCCATGATATTGGAAAGATTGGAATCCCAGACAGTATATTATTAAAAGAAACAAAATTATCTGATGATGAATATTCAGAAATAAAACATCATCCATCAATTGGAGCACATATACTATCAAATGCAACGATTTTTGCAGACATCATACCAATTGTAAAATATCACCATGAAAGATTTGATGGAAGAGGATATCCTGAAAACTTAGTAGGAGAGAACATTCCATTATTGGCTAGAATAACTTCAGTAGCAGATTCATTTGATGCAATGAGCTCAAGAAGAACTTATAGAAATAGTTTAGAAATTAGTATTATTATTGAAGAAATAAGAAAAAATAAAGGAACACAATTTGATCCTAAAATTGCAGATGTTTTCTTAGATATTTTGGAAAATGAGTATGATAAGATTGAGGCAATCCAAAAGAAATATTAGTTTGGAGAAAAAAAATTTTGAAATTTGTTTATTAATTATTAATTATTAATAATTTTAAATAATTGATTAAAGAGTTAAAATTTAGTATGATTAATACAGAAGGGAATGATTTTTATGGGAATATCTGTATTTTTAGATATTGTTGTAATTATAATGGTAGTATTATTTATTGCAATTTTTGGTGTTGCAATATATATCATAATTAAAAATGCGAAAGCTCCTATAGTAACTGAGCGTGCGAAAGTGATATCTAAAAGAAGTTTTAGAAATCCATCTAATGGAGTTTTCTCATATAGAGCAACATTTGATGTTAAAGGAAATATGGTTGAACTTGTAGTTAAATATGCTATATATCAGGCATTAAATGAAGGAGAGGAAGGTATATTGACATATAAAGGAAGCGTTTTAGTTAATTTTGATAAAAATTTATAATACTAAAATAAAAAAGACATTTTGTTTTAACAAAATGTCTTTTTTTTATCTGGTTGCGGGGGTAAGACTCGAACTTACGACCTTCGGGTTATGAGCCCGACGAGCTGCCAACTGCTCCACCCCGCGATGTATAGTACATATATTATTATACAGCTTTGATGTATTTTTGTCAAGACATTTTCATAAAAAGTTGTGAATAATAATATTTTGTGGTTTTATATATTATATGCAATAAAAAAATAAATATTACATTTTTTAAATATTAGTGCAAAATTGACGATATCAATAAAAATAAGTTATAATAAATTCATTAGAGGTGATAATATAGCAAATTTAGAATTGTATAAAATATTTAACTAGTTAATTTGCTATTAAAATCAAATTTAAGATAGTAAAAAACTTAAAACGTTAGTGTAAAATATATTCGGGACAAAATTAACATAAAAATAATGAGATATTCTC
>CAMEHU010000041.1 GCA_945917765.1 uncultured Lachnospiraceae bacterium
TATTAAAAAAAGCCATGGCCATATTCACGCAGAAATAGAAGATAAATTCAAATTTGTTGAGATGTTGAAAAAAGATAAAAATATGCAATTTATGAAACTTGATGATTTAGTTTCTTTTCAAAATGGCATAAATGCTGCAGCTGAAAAATATGGGAATGGAATCAAATATATAAGCGTAATGGACATACTTAATAATTCATATATAAACTACAAATTAATAAAAAATAATGTAGAAGTTACTGAAGAACAAGAAAAAAATTATAATGTTTCTTATGGAGATATTCTTTTTGTAAGAAGCTCTGAAAACCTGAGAGATGCTGGAAAATCAAATATTTATGTTGATATAGAAAAAAATGCTGTATTTGGTGGTTTTGTAATTAGAGGTAAGAAAAAAGCCGAATATAATCCTTATTATATAAATATGGCATTAAAAGTAGATTCTGTTAGAAAACAGATGATGACTTATGCAGCAGGAACTCAACACATTAATATAGGACAAGAAAGCCTTAAAAAGATTAGTGTGCCTATATGTGATTCAAGGATTCAAAATATATTTGAAAAAATATACAAGCTAATCGATAAACAGAAATTTAACTATATAAACAAAATAAAACTATTAAAAGAAATAATAAATGTTTTTTTAGGGGGGAAAAAAATATGAACGAAGAAATACCAATAGCAAATGAGCTTACTACAAGCCAAAAACCAGCTGTAGAAGTTTTAAAAAAGCTAGGATATATAAAAATTCCTAGTGAAAAAGAAAATGGGGTATATAATAATTTAACTGTTAGACATGGTGATTTAAATCAGGTCTTATTAAAAGATATTCTTGAAAGAAAATTAAATGATATTAATGGCTATGAATATCAAGGAAAGGAATATAAATTTACACCCGATACTATTGGACAAGCGATAAAAGACTTGAATGCTTCATTACTAACCGGTTTGGTAAGCACAAACGAGACTATATATGATTTGTTAACAATTGGAAAGTCATATACTCAAAGATTGGTTGATGGAAGTACAAGATCTTTTGATATTAAGTTTATAGATTTTGACAATCCTGAAAAAAATGATTTCTATGTAACAGAAGAATATCGTGTTATGAGATCAAACGGTAAAAAAACAGCAAGACCGGATATAGTTATGTTTATCAACGGAATACCTTTATCGATTATAGAATGTAAAGATGTAGGTGGAGTTTCAATTACACAAGGGATATCTCAAAATATTAGAAATCAAAAACCAGAGTATATACCGGAATTAATGAAATATATTCAAATTTTAGTAGCAGCCAATAAGAACGCAGTGAAATATGCAACAGTTGGAACACCAGAAAAATTTTGGATGGTATGGAATGAAAAAGAAACAGAATGGCAAAAAGATATCTTATCTAAAGTAGTTGAAGGTAGAGAAATTACAAAGCAAGATAGAGATTTGGTTTCATTATTTGAACCTACAAGACTATTAGAAATAATTAAAGATTTTGTTATTTTTGAAGCAGGAATAAAGAAAGTACCAAGATATCAACAATATTTTGCTACTAAATCAATTGTAAAGAGATTAACAATAGATAGAGAAGGTGGTGTTGTTTGGCATACACAAGGTTCAGGAAAATCTATTACAATGGTATATGTTACTAAAAAAATAATGGAAGATAAAAATATAAGAAATCCACAAGTTTTAATAGTTACGGACAGAATAGATTTAGATAAACAAATAATGAAGACATTTAATAGAATAGGAATACAAGCCAAAAGAGCGAGTACAGGTGAAAATTTAGTAGAACTTATAAAGAACGACAATATTAGAGTAATAACTTCAATTGTTAATAAATTTGAAACAGTTATAAAAAAAGGTGTAGTTGTTGATGCACCAAACACATTTATTTTAGTTGATGAAGGACATAGAACTGAATATGGTGAAATGAATAGGAGAATGAGAGAAGTATTTAAAAATGCTTTATATGTTTCTTTTACGGGTACTCCTATTATGAAAAAAGATAGAGATATTTTTAGGAAATTTGGTGGCTTAATAGATAAATATTCATTAGATGATGCATTACAAGATAAAGCCATAGTACCTTTAATTTATGAAGGGAAAATGGTGGATCAGGATGTATCAAAAATATCTATAGATAGACAATTAGATTTAATAACAAGAGATTTAAATGAAACGCAAAAGCAAGAGGTAATTCAAAAGTGGAGCAGATTTGAAAAAGTTGCTTCTACTGAGAAGCGACTAGGACTTGTTGCTATGGATATAGCAGAAAATTATATCAAATATTGGCAGGGAACAGGATTTAATGCTATGCTTGCAACCAATAAAAAAGTAGATGCAGTAAGATATTATAACTTTTTTGAAGATAATTACCCGGAAATAAAAACAGCGGTTGTTATTAGCTCTCCAGACATGCGAGAAGGAGAAGATGATATACAAGAAGAAACATCAGACATTGTAAAGAAATTCTATTTAAAGGCAGTATCAAATTATAAAAATGAAGAAGAATACGAAGAAACAATTAAGTCAAAATTTGTAAATGGCGATATAGACATATTGATAGTTGTAGACAAGTTGTTAACAGGATTTGATGCACCAAAAGCATCTGTATTATATTTAGATAAGCAAATCAAAGAACATAATTTATTACAAGCTATAGCTAGGGTAAATAGACTATATGATGGTAAAGATTATGGATATATAGTAGATTATAGAGGATTACTTGGAGAATTAGATAAAGCATTAACTATGTATAAGGATGCTGGTTTAGAGGAATTTGAATTGAAAGATATAGATAAATCAGTATATTATATAGATACTGAAGTTGATAAATTGCATAATTCGTATAATGAATTAGTTAAAATATTCAGTCAGATAAAAAACAAAAATGATATGGAAGAATATGAGGTCTATCTCGAAGATGAAGAAATAAGAAAGAATTTTTACGATAAATTATGCAGTTTTGGTAGTTTGTTGGGGTTGATATTACAAAGTGATAGTGGATATTACAAAGTAGGAAAAGAGAGAATTAGTGAATATAGGAAAGCATTAGCTTTTTATCAAAAATTAAGAGCAACAGTTAAACTAAGGTACACAGAGACAATAGATCATAAAGAATATGAATCAAAAATGCAAAAATTATTAGATGATTATGTTATAGCAACAGAAGTTATGAAAATTACTGAACCTGTTGATATAACGAATGCGACGGAATTTAATAAAGAGTTATCTAGAATTGAATCAAAAGCAGGAAAAGCAGATGCCATAAGAACAAGACTTGTTAGAACAATTTCGCAAAAAATAAAAACTGATCCGGCATTTTATAAAAAATTCTCTGAAAGAATTGAAGAAACAATAAGAGCATATAGGGAAAGAAGAATAGATGATTCTAAATATTTAGAAGATATGCAAAACATTACTGAAGATTTTAGAAGTGGAAATGCAGGAATTGTATATCCTAGTAATATTACAAATGAAAAGTCAAGAGCTTTTTATGGGATTATTCATGATAAATTTGAGAAATCTTTTGGAGATACAATAAGCATTGAAGAATTAGGTGAGTTAACTTTAAAAATACAAGAAAAAGTAGAAAATAAAATAAAAATTGACTGGAAACAGAGCGAAGATGTTATAAACAGCATGGAGCAAGATATTGATGATATTTTATTTTTCTATCTAAATGAAAAAAAATTAAATATTGATTTTAATGAAATTGATAGTTTAATTGAAGCAATTATAGAAATTACAATATCAAATTATTAAAAGAAAGGCTGGTTATATGGAAGAGGAATATATAGAAATTAACAATAAAAAAATATACTTTACAGTGCAAAGAAAGAAAATAAAAAACATTAATCTTAAGGTGAATATAAATAAAAAAATATATATTTCTGTTCCGTTAGACATGTCTCTTGATAATATTAAGAAAGTAATTGAGAAGAAATATAAATGGATAAATAAACAAATAGAGTATTATGAAACATTTTCTGAAATTAAAGAAAATTTATATTTTGAAAATGGAGAGACAGTATTTATTCTTGGAAAGCAATATTTAATGAATATAGTTGCAGATAATAAAAATAGTATAGAATTAAAAGGTAAGTACATTAAAATACATGTTAAAGAAAAATATATTTCTAATAAAAAATATATAAATAAGATATACAATGGTTGGCTAAAAAATTATGCGATGGATGTATATAAAGGAATATCGTTTGAATATGAAAAAAAATTGAAAAGACATAATGTAAAAAATCCTAAGATTATAATAAGAAAAATGAATAAAAGGTGGGGAAGCTGCTTACCTAAAGAAAACAAAATAATATTAAATTTAAAACTTATAAAAGCACCAATTTGTTGCATAGAATATGTGATTTTACATGAATTGTGTCATTTTAAATATCAAAACCACAGTAAACAATTCTATAATCATATCAATGTATTTATGCCAGATTGGAAAGAGAGAAAGAAAATTTTAGATGAAGAATATATGGGAGTTGTGTAAAGAATGAATAATTTTAAAGATTTTTTTGAAATTTTGAAATTGCCACCGAGTATTTTAAGTGCATTAATGATAGTATCAGGCTTAATTTTGATATTACCAGAGGATGTTGTGAAAAAATTATATATGTACGAATTTCGCAATAGCTATGGATTTGCTATTAGTCTTATTTTTCTGATAAGTCTATCAATTTTAGTCGTTTTGGTTATTATGTGGAGTGCAAGGAAAATAATCGAAAAAATAAAGTATAAAAAACTAAAAGAAAAAAGAACAAAATACCTATTAGAATTGGATGATGAAAAAACACACTTAATAAATCAATTTATTAAAGAAAAAGAACATACATTAAGTTTAGCAACCAATAGTGGTATTACTGTTGAATTATCTAGTTATGGACTAATATCTCCTGCAGGTAATACACAACTAGTTACATTTGGAGATATATTTACAGGTGATGAAAATACTATGTACATTAATTATTTTTTGCAACCATGGGTAATTAATTTGATAAAAGAAAACGATGAATTAAAAAAGAAATTTAAATGGAAATAATTATTTATTTGAAGGATAAAAATGTTTGAATTAAATGATTATATTATAACAAGGAGTTAGATTGAATGAAGGAAAAAATAGATGAGCAATTTGTTGTAAATAAGATTATTGAATTTATGATAAATAAAGAAAATGGCAATTGGCATGAAGAAAAAGTAGAAAAGAGTGAACTACATAAGCATGGAGTGGACATTAAGTTAGTTGGTGGAAAAAGAAATAGTGAATATTTTTATATTGAATGTAAGGGAAAATCTTATGCTAAATCTGCTAAATCAATAAATAAAGAGGGATGGCTTAATGCATTAGGACAGATAATAACAAGAATGGATGTTAAAAGATATTCAATTTCTAAAGAAGATGGTAGAATATCAGGAATAAATCATGCTTATAAATATGGGTTAGGACTATATTGGGAATCAGCTCAGGTTGCTTTAAGAAGAATACCAAAGGAAGTTGCAGAAGTACTATGTTTACATATTTTTTCAGTTAATGATAATGGAGAAGTTAAATATTTTACACCAAGTATGTTTGGAAAAGTATATAGTAAGGAAGAATTATAAAAGAGAAGGTGAAAATCATGATTTACATTACAGGTGATACACATTCAGATTTTTCGAGATTAGAAACAGATAAGTTTCCTATACAAATTGAAATGACAAAAGATGACTATGTTATTATTTGTGGTGATTTTGGTGGAGTATGGACTTTTGAAGAAGAAAATAGTAGAGAAAAATATTGGTTAGACTGGTTAAATGAAAAGAATTTCACTACTTTATTTGTAGATGGAAATCATGAAAACTATACAAGGTTATATAATAATTATCCAGTAAAAGAATGGCATGGGGGAAAAGTACATAAAATAAGAGATTCAGTTTTGCATTTAATGCGAGGTGAAATATTTGATATTGATGGAAAGAAATTCTTTGCTTTTGGAGGAGCAAAATCTCATGATATTCAAGATGGAATATTAAATTTGGATGAAGAAGAGAGAATATATGAATATCGAAAAAGAGGAGCATACTTTAGAATAAGAGATTTTTCGTGGTGGGATTTGGAAGTACCAACGAAAAAAGAAATGCAAAATGGTATAAATAATTTAGAAAAAGTGAATTATAAAGTTGATTATGTTATTTCACATTGTTGTCCTACAAGTATTCAATCTATAATAGGTGCAGGGAATTTTGAGAGTGATTATCTAACCGACTATTTTCAGAAAATAATGGAAAAATGTGAGTTTAAGAAATGGTATTTTGGTCATTATCATGATTATAGACAAGTCAATTTACAATTTGTTTTGTTGTATGAAGATATTGTCCCGTTAGAATTTGAAAGTATTTTTTAATATACTATTGATACTGGTAAAAAATTGAGCAGACCGTTAATGAGCCTGCTTTTTCAATTTTATTATTTTTTCGTATGTGAATGTTTTGGTTGCCTCTGTGAAAGAGCAGAACCAGCGATAGTTTTTGTCCTTGCTGAAGATCTACCATCTCTTAAAGCCTTTGAAGCTTCAGAAGCAACTCCTGCAGATGTCTTTTCGCATCCTGCCATAAATATCACCACCTTTCTAGGATTAAAAACCTTCTCACATTTGACATTATTCTAGAAATTTGATGATGGATTAATTATAGCAGATAAAATATAGAAAGCCAATATTATTTTTGGAATATTTGCATAAAATTTGCAAATATGATAAAAATAATATTTAAATTACTTGCATTTTTTGAAAAATAGAGTATAATATATAAAGAGAGGTGAGAGAAATGTTAATTCAATTTAGTGTTAAAAATTACAAATCATTTAAAGAAAAACAGATTTTTAGTATGGAGGCAGGAACTGGTGATGAAAATATTGAAAATATAGTTATCATCAATGAAACCAATGAAAGAATACTAAAAACTACAGCTTTATATGGAGCAAATGCATCAGGTAAAACTAATTTGATAAGTGCATTTTCTGCTGCAATAATGATGGTTAGATTATCAAACAATAGACAGCCTGGAGAAAAATTAATGCAGATGGAACCATTTGCTTTTAATGATAAAACCAAAGTGGAACCATGCGAATTTGAATTTATTTTTTATACAAATAATAGTAAATATGTATATGGTTTTAAAGCAGATAAAAATAAAATACATGAAGAGTATTTATATCAGTATTTTTCAGCAAAAGCGACCAGAATATTTGAAAGAACAGGTGAAGAATACAAATTCTTACAGTCTGATGAAGGAAAATTAAATTCAATTAAAAGTCAAAACCTAGAAAACAAGTTATTCCTAGCAACTGCAACAACATGGAATTATGATAAAACAAGAGCACCATATTTATGGTTTGCTGAAATGATTGACACTTATACAGGAGGCAATGAACTTAATCCATTTTCAATAGAAGCTTATAATAATGATGATGAAAATGAAAGTTTAAAAAATTTCACATTAAAATTGTTAGAAGAAGCAGATATTGTTATTAAAGATTATAATATAGAAATAGAAGAAGCTGAAACGGATGCAAATATGATAATGCAATTAAGACGTATGAATGTTCCACCACATGTAATTACACCAAAAACAACTATAATAAAAAGCATAACTATGTCTCATGAAATTACAAACGAAGACGGGAAAACAAAAGTATACAACTTAGATTTAGCAAATGAATCTTCTGGAACTAAAATATTATTTGCAATGGCTCCATTGTTAAAAAATGTATTTGAAAGAGGCAAGATATTTGGAATTGATGAAATAGAGAGAAGTCTACATCCAAGTTTAGTAGAAATGATAATTAAATTTTTCCATAATCCAGAAATAAATAAAGGAAATGCTCAGTTAATATTTAATACACATGATACAAACTTATTATCATTAGATCTATTTAGAAGAGATCAGATATGGTTTGCAGAAAAAGATCCAAAGAAAGGCGCTACTGAATTATATCCATTAGATGATTTTTCAGTAAGAAAAACAGAAAATATTCAGAAAGGATATTTGAATGGAAGATATGGAGCAATCCCTTTTGTAGCCACAGGTGATAGCTTATGGCAGGAATGAGAAGATTTGAACAAAGAAGAAGAAATACCGAGAAAAGAAAAAGAAATCCTTTTGTTATAATTGGATGTGAAGGAAAAAATAAAACTGAAAAAATATATTTTAATAACTTCAATAGTAGACAATGCATTATTAAGTTTTCTAAGGGAAATAGCACAGACCCAAAAGGAATTGTGCAAGATTTAATAAATTTTATCAAGAGTAATGAAATTGAAATAGAGGAAAATGATAAAGTTTATGCTATATTTGATACAGATGTAGGACAAAATAAGCAACAACGAATAGAAGAAGCTAAAAGTTTAGCCGAAGAAAATGGGGTTGAAATAATAACTTCAACTCCTACATTCGAATTATGGTTTTTACTACATTTCGGATTTACTACAAAAGTATTCGTTTCAAATAAGGCTTTGCAGGATGAATTGACAAGAAAAATACCAAATTATTCGAAAAGCAATAATACATATTTAGCTGTTAAAGATTCGACAGGTGAAGCTATAGAATATGCTAAAAGACTAGAACAATATCAATTAAATGAAGGACGAGCATTAGATAGCGAAAAGTGTAATCCATACACAGGAGTGTATAAAATTACAGAAGAATTAATAAATAGGAATAAAGAAAAATAATAAAAAAAGTACTAGTGGGATTTTCGAGAAATGTATTAAAAACTCAAAAATTCCACTATTTATTTTGAAAAATTTCAAAGTGCAATTTTATTGTTTTAAAGTGCAAAAATTGCACTTTAAAACTGATCAATATTTGACTAGTATAGAATTATTCTTTCAAACAGCCAATAACAAGCTGAGCACCATCGACAAATCCATTTCTATAATACTTTTCATTCCAATGACATAAGTAGTCATTATAATTCTTATCAAGCTGATCAAGTTGCTTTTGAACAAATTTCTGGTTTTGTTTAGGAACATTTTCAAGAATCTTTTCTGAAATCTCCTCAAAATATATACGATGCTTTTTATCATGAGGAGACATCACACACAAAGTAGTTTCTTCTCTAAAATCCAACCATTCTTTTAAAATATCATCTTCATTTACTTCTCTAAAATTAACCATATCTAAAATCTCCTACGCATATATAATTTCAGTAAAGATAATTTCTTCAGCTCTATCTTTAATATTATTCATAAGTCCAACCCAAAGCATAGCATCGTTGCCATCAAAATAAAGTGGCACATTTTCAACTTTTGCAAATTCTTTAATCAATTTGTTTACTTCTTTTTTTGCTTGTTTATCAATATCTATTAAATGATTTCTTAATTCACCATTTAATTTTAATTCAGTATACAAGCCTTTTTTATACTCTCTTATAAAATTAAGCCTTAAATTACCATATTTTCCAATATGATAATATTTATTATTGTTTTCAACGGTTAAGTCAGGAATTAGATAATCTCTTTCTCTATGATAAGTTATTTTTCTCATTTATAAAACCTCCTAAAAATCAAATTGGTTTTCCCTTAAAATTACAAACAAATATGTCAAATAAAATTGGGGATAAACTGGTGTGAATTGATTCAAAAAAGTACAAAAAAATACACAAATGTTCGAAAAACTGTATCCCCAATTTTTATTGATATACAGCTTAAAACTATTGATTTCACTAAATTTCATAAACGTGTCAGGAGCCGCTCATAACCCGAAGGTGAGTGCGTTCGAGTCTTACCCCCGCAACCACGTCACAGTTAGCTAATAAGGCTAACTGTTTTTTTATTCAAAAAAACAGCAAAGCCTTAACGCTACTGCTCCTTTGCAGAAAAAAGTATCGCTTCGCTAACAACTTTTTTCTGGAATTTTATGAGTGACTATGGTAACATAATTGTTCGATTTTACACCAATTTTCCACTTTTGGGGAAATCTTGGGGAAAGTTGAATCTTTCAACGACCTTCAATGGCTATAAATTTCAACAAAAAACTTAATTCAACATTTAATCATTTTTTTGTGATATTAATAAATTTTGCAAAGTATTTCCTGCAACTTTATTGTGAGATACAACTGGATGCACATAAAAATTTAATGTAGTTGTAATTTGTGCATGTCCAAGTCGTGCTGCTACAACTGCAACATCAATATTTTGAGATATAAGCAATGTAGCATTAGTGTGTCTTAACCCATGAAAATTAATCACAGGAAGACCAATTTTTTCTACAAATTTTACAAACCATTTGCTAATAGTATTAGGGTGCATTGGTTTGCCATCTGATTGAATAAATAACCTATTAGATTCGTGCCACAATTCACCATAAAGCAATTTTTGTTCTTCATACCAGTACTTATATTCCTCAAGTAATGAAATAACAAATTGGGGTATTGCAACATCTCTTATAGAACTTTCCGTTTTAGGGTCTTTGGTGAAAACACCTTTTTCGGATAAGTATTGACTGGCTTTATTAATGCTAATAATTCCATTTTTAAAATCAATATCAGTCCATTCAAGCCCCATAAGTTCGCCTAAACGAACGCCTGTAAATATTGTGATTATTATCGCAACTTTGTATTTGATTTCTTGATCTTTTAAATTTTCTAAAAGGATTTTACATTGTTCATCATCATAATATTTTCTTTTAGGCTTTCTGGTTTTAGGTGGTTGAACTCTTTCAGCTGGGTTATTTACAATCAGTTGCCAGTATACTGCTTTATGAAGCATTGCTCGAAGAAGTCTATGGTGTTCAAGAATAGTTTTCTTTGAAAGTGGTCTGGTTAATCTTTCGCCTTTGTTATTTTTTAGCCTACGTATTTGTGTGTCATTTTCTAGCATATCGTAAAATTTCATAATATCTGTAGGCTTAATTTTATCTAGTCTAAATTTACCAAAGTAGGGGAGAATTCTAGTATTAAGAATTCCTAAGTAACGAGCATAAGTTGTAGGTGCTAATTCTTTACTGCCATAATCTCGTTTCCATATTTCAGTAAATTCTGCAAAGGTGATAGATTTGCCCTCTGGAACCATTCCATTTTGTACTTCTGTAACAAATTTTGCGAGTTCAATTTCTGCTTCCTTTTTTGAACAGTGTACTGTTCTTGTATGTTTTGCAGGTTTTCCATCTAGGTTGTAGCCACAGGAGACCACTAGCCTATATGTGTTTTTTCCTCTTTTTTCAATACTCCCTGCCATTTTGCCTCCTTTCTGTGTGGGAGAGAGGATGTTGTAATTTTCAATGAAATTACTTTTTTGAGATTGTATGAATTAATTATAATATGGGGGATGGGTGGAAGTCCAACCAAGTTGGATATTATTTTGCATTTTTTACAAAATAATAGTGGAAGTCATTTTTTCTAACTCCCACTATGCTTATTATACTTGCTTTTTTTCAATATTCTAGTCCATCTTTTTTTGTCCTACTTTTTTTGTTAGCACTTTTTTGCCCTATATTTTTTACATTTCCAAATTATACCAGTGAAAAGTGGTAGTATAGGTTCATAAATGTTTTATAAAATAATAAAATTATTTGACAAAAGTATAGAATAAAGTATAGAATAAAGTATAGAATAAAGTATAGAATAAAAGGAGAATGATTTAATATGAATTTAGGTCTTGAATCTGAAAAAGTTGAATTTAAAAAAAGTACAAGTGAATTGGTTGAAGGAGTAATTTCAATCTCTTCTATGTTAAACAAACATGGTGAGGCAACTGTATATTTTGGGGTTAAAAATAATGGAGATATTATTGGTCAAAAAGATTTAAATGAAAATACATTAAGAGATGTTTCAAGAAAAATTGCAGAAGGAATAAAACCACAGGTAATACCAAATATTGCATTAGAATTAATTGAAGACAAAAAAGTTATAAAGGTCTATGTGAAAGGAGACAATGTTCCATATTCAGCTTTTGGAAAATATTATAGTAGATCATTTGATGAAGACAAACAATTATCTCCTGAAATGTTAAAAGCTTTAATTAATAGAGAGGGAGAACCAGATTATATTGTTCAAAAGGAAGCTATAAACCAAAACTTGACATTCAAAATGTTAAAAGGATTATATCTATCAAATGATATTAAAATTAATAATGATAAGTTTGAAGAAAATTTAGGATTGCTAAACAATAGTAAAAAATATAATATGATGGCAGAATTATTAGCTGATAAAAATGATTTATCAATTAAAGTAGTTACATTTGCGGGAACAGATAAAACAGTTATGCTAAAAAGAACTGAATATGGTGGAAAATGTTTGCTATTGTCTGTTAACAATGTTTTAGAATATATGGAAAGCATAAATGAAACAAAAGTCAAAGTAGGTGGAATTCAAAGGCAAGAAGAAAAATATTTTGATTTCAGCTCTTTTAAGGAAGCGTGGATGAATGCCTGTGTACACACAAAATGGTCAGAAGAAATACCACCAGCAGTATATATATATGATGATAGAATTGAGATTATTTCTAATGGTGGGCTACCTTCTGCACTAACAAAAGAAGACTTTTTTGAAGGAGTATCAAAACCAATAAATAAAAGGCTTTTAAAAATATTTAGTGATTTAGATTATATTGATCAAACAGGACATGGTATCCCATTAATTGTTAAGAATTATGGAAAAGATGCATTCTATATAAGTGAACACACAGTAATTGTTACAATACCATTAAATAAAGAATTACTTGAAAATGTAGAGAATGCAAAGGTAAGTCTTGAATTGAATGATGCGGAATTAAAAATTTTAGAATTAATTAGAAATAATTCAACGTATAAAACAACAGATTTTATAAGATTAACAGAGTATAGTGAAGCGTATATTAATAAGATAATTCATAGTTTAAAAGATAAAGAATATATAAAAAGAGTAGGTTCTAATAAAAACGGTTATTGGGATATTTTAAAATAGTAATGAAAGGAATCAAAATATATGGAAATAAATGAAATTGTTTATAAGCTAAAATATTATACAGAAGAACTACCAAAAGATGCACTAAAAGAAGCAATAAATAATAAAGAACTAATAATCCCTAAGTTACTTGAAATGTTAGAATATACTGAAAACAATTTGGAAGAGATATGTTCAGAAGAAGATGAATTCTTTGGATATATTTATGCTATATTTTTGCTTGCAGAGTTTAGAGAAACGAAGGCATTTCCATTTTTAATTGAAATATTAAATCAAGATGCAGATATTGTTGAATATATAATAGGAGATGATTATCCAGAATATTTACCAAGACTTTTGGCAAGTACCTATAATGGAGATGATGATGAACTATTTTCAATAATAGAAAATAGCAATTTAGATGAATTTATTAGAAGTAGTACACTTCAAACTTTTGCTATATTATATTTATATGGAGTAAAAGATAGAGAATTTATAGTAAATTATTTTAAAAAATTGTTAGATGAAAAAAGTGAAGATGATGATTCATATTTGTATCAAGAAATTCTAGTAGAAACAACACATTTAAGATTAATTGAATTAGATGGGATAATTGATAAAGTTTTTGACGAAGTGAATTATAAAGAAGAAATGCAGGATTTAAAAGAAACTTTTGCAAATGAAAATTATCAAATTTATAGAAATAGATATCCATTTAAAGATTTTTATGAGTATATATATGATACAGTAGGAATAATGGAAGAATGGCAATGTTTTAGGTATAAGGAAGATGAAGAATTTGAACAATCTGATGATAAAAAGGTTTGTGATTATGTACAGTACATCAGGAACAAAATTTGTAAAGGAGAACGCGATATAGAAAAAGAACATCTAGTTGGTTTGCTAATTGGAGAAAAATCTAGAGAATATATTAGGAAAGAACATGATTCTGAATTAGTTGAAAAGTTAAATTATATAGATTATAGCATAACTAAAGCGGAATGGTATCAAAAAAGAAATGAAAATAAAAAGGCTCAAAAATTATATAGAATAGCGTGGCTTGATATTCAAGATATATGCAAACAAAAGAATATAAAAAGTATAAAAGAATACGATGAAAAATATGAAGGATGCAACTGCTTATTAAATTGGATTCAGAATTACGATGAAATTTTAGAAATGAGCGATGAAGAAAATGATTTGTGTGAAAGAATTAGATTATGGAGAACTGTAGAAGAAATATTTGATATGGAAACTGAAGATAATTTATACTGGAAAGAACGAGTAATTAGAAATACTGCAAATGCTGAGTTTAAATTAGGTAATGAAGAAAAAGCTACAAAAATAATTGAAGATTATTTAGTAGAAAATGAAAAGTGGGTATGGGGATATGTAGAAATGTCAGACTGGTATGATTACGAAAGAGATAAAAAACATTATAATTTGGAAAAATCAATAGAAATTCTTAAACGAGCTGAAAGCGTTAAAGATTTAGAAGATAAGGAAGCTATATTAGAAAGATTAGAAGATGCATATAATAAATTAGGTAATAAGGAAAAAGCAAAAGAGTATAATAGAAAATGGAATGAGTATATAAATCAACATTAAGAGGAGATAGATATGGTTACATTAGCAAAAATAATAGATGGATTAGAAATGGTAGATGATGTTACAGATTGCTACTATAATCTTAGTAGAGACGAAATTTTTTTATCAAATGTAGGAGAAAATGAAGAATTAACAGAAGATGAGATTGATGAATTATTTGAACAATCAATAATATTACCAACAAAATATGAAATAAATGAATATCAAATAATGGTTGATTTTATTGATACCATAGAAGACGATGAAATAAAGAAATATTTTCAAAGATTAATACAAGGAAAGGGAGCTTTTAGAAGATTCAAAGATTATTGCATTGAAATTGATTTGATAAAAAACTGGTATGATTACAAAAATGAAAAGTTTAGAAAAATTGCAATAGATTGGTGCAATAAAAATGGATTTAAGTATAAATAATATTTCAATGTTTTGGCAATATCATATGCATTTATGTAAAATAGAAAACTACTTTTATTAAGCTATAAAAGTAGTTTTTTATAGTGTGCCCAGCATGGGCAACAACTTGTGGGTGAAAGTCCCATACA